>CAYPJN010000423.1:0-2759 GCA_964411055.1 uncultured Lentisphaerales bacterium
AACCGTGCCCAGCAGCGAGAACTGCCCGGCGCAGTCGATCCAGACCGAGCCGCCACCGCGGTCCGCCGCTGCCGCTTCACGTCCGCAGGAGCCCGGCAGGAACGGCGCGTAGCGGTAGCCGTAGACACGGCCGGCGAGCCAGCCGCCCCGGTCGCCCAGTCCGCCATAGCCGGCGCCGCGGTCGTTCTGGCCGTCGCCGCCGCCCCCGCCGGGGGCGTAGCAGCAGCTCTTCGTCGACATGATCGTGCTATTCCCGGGCCAGAAGGCCCGCACAAAGTACGGCAGCTCGCCGTAGAACGTTGTCCAGGCGTAGCCGCGGGCGTCGGCATCGAACGCAGCCCCCTCGGCGACCGTGACGCTGCCCGCCTGGAACCGCACCGGCGCCCCCGTGACCGGGTCGGCGTCCGGTATGATCCGGGAGGTGTCGGCGAGCGAGACCGCGCCCTGGACGACGACGCGTGTCGCCTCGTCGTAGAGCGTCGCGAAGCTGGAGTCGGTCGCGGCGGACGCGTAAACCACGAACCGCGCGTTGCCGTCGAGCGCGAGGTTCCCGCCCACGGCGGCCCGCACGGGAACCGTCACGCCCGTGCCGCCGAGCGAGAGGTTGCCGGAGATCGCCGCGTTGCCGGCGACGTTCAGCCCGAATGCCGCGCCGTTGGTCGGCACCTGCGCGAGGACATTCGCCGTGCCGCCGCCGATCACCAGCGTGCCGCCCGCCGCGAGCGTCAGCGAGGCCGCGAAGACCTCGGACGTCGCCATCACGGTCGCGGCGCCGATGGAGACGGCGTCCGCGATGCCGGGGACGCCCGCGGGCGACCAGTTCGCGGCCGCCTCCCACGCGCCGCCGTTGGCGCCGGCGTAGGTCTTCGACTCGGCGGCGTCGAAATACGCGGTGAGCGCGCAGGGCCGCGTCACGGGGAACGCCCATGGCGAAGCGAAGGCATGCGTGCCGGGCACGTCGGTATGCCACATGCCGAAGGCCGAGCCGGCGCCCGGCGCCGCGGCGAGCTGCACCGACGTGCCGCGGGCGACGCGCCACGTGCCGCACGACGCGGCGGCGCCGTTGGTCGTGGCGGTTCCCCCGCCGACGATGGCGAAGTCGACCTCGTCCTCGATCGCCGACAGCGTCCAGGTCAGCCAGAGCCGGGTGGCGCCGGGCGCCGGCGTGAAGGTGGCCGTGCCGCCCGTGCCGCCGGCGACGACCGATCCGAGCGCGTTGGTGACCGTCCACGAGGCGGCGATGAAGTGCGACCGCGCATCGGCCGCGAGCTTGAAGCTCTCGACGTCGAGGCTGGCCGGCTCCCCCGTCCGGAGGATGGCGTGGCCGGCGAGGGCCGAAGCGCCCTGGACACCGACTGCCGCGATGGCCAGCGAGACCGCCGCGTTGGTGTTGAGCGTGTAGGTCGACGTGCCGGAATTCTGGCGTCCGCGATTTTCCGCATTGATCAGCGTGAGCCCGGGGCTGAAGCCGCCGACAACACTCGTGGTGATGAACGTGGGCGAGCCGTAGACGAGCGAAAGCGACGCGGGTGGCCTGCCCGTCGCGAGGCTGGATATCTGCTCGTCCGTGAGGCCCGCGCCGAGGCTGATGCGCCCGCCGGTGCCGGCGGAGGCGTTGCCGTAGTTGGCGGCGGTGTGGCCGCCCTCGGCGGTGAGCTTCGCCGTGCGGTAGATCATGAAGGCCGGGGCCGTCAGCCAGATGCCGCCGCCCGACGGGCCGCCGTAGAAGCGGTAGTGGCCATTGCAGTCGATCCAGCCCGCGAGAGACATCCGCCCCGTCGCGTGGATCCGCGCCGCGCCGCCGCCGTGCGCCCACCCGTTGAAGTGGTAGCGGCCGGTCGGATAAGTCGCGTACTTGTTGTGGAGGCCGCTCGGCGAGCCGGGCAGCCAGGGCGCGTAGGCGTAGCCGTAGGCCTTGCCGCCGCTGCCCATGCTGTTGTTCGCCCCGTAGCCCGCGCCACAGTCGTAGCTCCAGCCGCGGCCGGGGGTGAAGGTGTAGCCGTCGTTGTACTTGATTGCACCGGGCGGAAGCGTTCCGACTGCCAGTTCCCAGCCGTAGCCCTGCCCGGAGGCGTCGACCTTGCCGCCCTCCTCGAGCACGAAGTCGCCCGCCGTCACGAAGACCGGCACGCCCGTCAGGACGTCCGCGATGGGCTTGAACACGCCGCCGGCGGCGATGCGCATCGTCCCGCCGACCGTCACCGGGTTCGCCTCGGCGTAGATCGCCGCATGGTTGGTGGGATTCGAGCCGCGCCCCGCCGCCACGGTCATCGTCGCGCCCGCCAGCAGCGACAGGTCGTCCGCCACCGAAACCGACACGTGGTTCCGCCCGGCCCCGCCTTGAACCGTCAGGGTGCCGTTTGTCACCGTGATCGCGCGGGCGCTGGCGGTGGACGACACGAGGGGGGCGCCATTGGTGATGAAGACGCGGTTGTCGAGCGTCGGCACCCCCGCCGGACTCCAGTTGGCATTGAGATCCCAGCGGATGCCGTCGCCGCCCGCCGCGGAACCCATCCAGTATTTGTCCACGCCGGCTCCCGTGGAGCCGAAGCATGCGGTGAGGGTGCGTGGCCGGTCGGCGGGCAGTTCGAGAGTGGCGTCGTAGATGGAGGCGCCCGTCGGCACGTCGCCCTCCCAGAAGACAAAGGCGTAGCCCTCGTCAGGCGTGGCCGTGACAGTGGTGTTAGAGCCCTCGGTGTACCAGCCGCCCGGGGAATCGACGGTGCCGCCGGTTTCGGCGTGGAAGGCCATCTCGAAGG
>CAYPJN010000424.1:0-2734 GCA_964411055.1 uncultured Lentisphaerales bacterium
CCGCCGCGCAGGCCTGGCTTGCCGACTGCCCGTCGCCGCGCCGCCATGTCGAGACTCTCGACGGCTGCGGCCATGCGCTGCCGCAGGAGACGCGACTGGTGCCCGGCCTGGCCCGCCGCATCGCCGACTTCATTGCCTGTCCGGCAGCCGACGGCCCGGCAGCACCGTCACCCCGGTGTGTCGCCCGCTGAGCTGCTCGACCGTTCATCCGTGACAGGCTGAGCGCCAACGCCCGGCACGCCGGGTGCGGACGCAGCGTCGTTACCGCCGCCGGCCAGCAGGGAGGCGCGCAGGCGCGCCATGAGCGCGTCGATCGCGCTTTCGCCGACGAGTCCCTCGATATACGAGAGCACGGCATGGTAGACGCCATGGTGACGGCAAAAGATCAGTCCGAGGCCCGGCGGCGCGGGAATGACCGGGAAGTGCATGCGGTCGCGGATGGGGCATCCCAGTAGATGTGTCGCCTGCATGGCGGATTCACCCAGGCAGGTGAAGCCGAAGGAGGAGAGCCGGTTGCGGTAGAGCTTCATGAAGAAGTGCCAGAGACCACGGGCCGGCAGGATGCGCATCAGCAAATTGGAATCCTCGATCGCCTCCGGCAATCCCTCCCTGACCTGCGCGACGAGCTGGTTCCGCACCTCGGCCGCCAGCGCGTCGCGGTCGTTTGCCAAGCCGAGGGGAAACTGGAAATAGAGGAAAGAGAGCCTGTTGAAGAACAAGTGCGGGATCCGCCGCGAGGTTCCGGGCTTGTCGGTCGACACGGAGACGACGAAGTCGGACGCCCCGCGCCCGTCGAACAGCGGAAGGAAGACCTCCGACGCCGTGGCCAGCAGGTAGGGCGCGAGCATCAGGTAGCCCGCCACGCGGAAAGCCTTCTGCTCGATGCGCCGCGACTCCTCCGGCGCGAAGGTCATCAGGCGGAAGCGGAAGGGACGGCGGTGCGCGTCGACCGGCAGTGGCAAACAGGCCGTATCGCCCGCCGCCAGGCGCCGCATCATGCGGTTGACCTTCTGCCCGCTCCTCAGCTTGTCGAGCCACCGGTCCAGCCGGGCATCCTCCGTCAGGCGGGCGGGAGGGAAATCGGTTTCCTGTGCCTCGCCGTTGATATGGCGGATGAAGAGGTCGATGAAGGCCTCGGCCCCGTCGGCATCGAAGAGCACGTGATCGAAGGAGAAGAGCAGCAGGCACTGCTCGCGGCCCGCCTGCACGATGTCGAGGGCGGCCATCCATCCCGCGCGCGCCGCACGGGTGTTGATCAGCCGCTCGACGTGCCGGAGCAGATCCGCCGTATCGGCGCGCTGCGTCTGCTCCATGCGGCCGACGGGCGCCGGGCGGGCCGGGTCGGACGCCGCCGGCTGCCGCCAGTAGGGCGCCAGGCACCAGCAGCGTGCCGGCCCGCCCTGGAGCACGGGAAAACGGGCGCAGAAGCCCTGGAATGCCTGTCCGATGCGAGCGCCGTCGGGGGCGCCGTCCAGGTGTACCGCGATCAGGAACATGCAGCGCCGGCCGGTTGTGAGCGTTGTGCCCGCGCTCAGCGCCGCCACGCACCAGTCGGCCCCGCCTAGATAGCGTCTGCCGGGTGAACTCGGGACCTTCATTCCGGCGCCGCCTGCACGATGCGCCGCGTGAGACGCGACAGCGTGGCGAAATCCTCCTGCGCGAGCCGGGATGTCATCAGCGGAAGGCGAAAGCGCTTCTCGATGAAGACGAGCAGGTCGACAAAGCCCATGGAGTCGAGTCCCAGCTCATGCAGGGGCTGCTCGGCCCCGATCTGTTCAACGCTCCGCTCCATCAGCATCGCCACGTGTCTGCGCAGTTCCAAAAGCACCTCGGACTCGTTGTTCATGGACATGCGTGCTCCTCTTGCCTGCGTTCATGCTGAAGCGTGATGACGCGGCCGCCGCCGCACGCCGGCACGATCTCGATCCGCGCCTCGCGCCAGGGGCGCGTTCCCGCGGGCGGCTCCGGCGATGTCCCGGATCCGGCAAAGAGACGCTGCTCCCGGAGCATGATCACGGCCGCGGCCAGGTTGAAGGCCGCGCCGATGCGCAGGCTGCCCCAGTAGGGTGTCAGGCACAAATCCGGTGCGCCGCCGTCTCCCGCCGCAAGGACAGGTTCCAGCGGCATGGCTCCCAGGGCATCCCGGTCTATCAGGCGGCAGACAGCGCCGGGCTGCGACACGGCTTCCGCGGCGACCCGCAGGGAACCCTCGCGCTCCAGCCGGAAGCAGACGGCGCCCTCGCCGGGAACGGTTCCGCGCATGGCGTCGTCCTGCGCCGGATCCGCCTGACGCCCGGCATCCGCGGCGCGCCACTTGCGCCGCACCACGTGGGCCAGCACGTCGGAAAGCTCGTCCACGGCGGCCACGAGCACGGCGTCGCAGCGTCCGCCCGCCAGCCAGGCCCCGGCCAGCGACAGCGCCCCGGTGAAGGGCGACGCGAGATCGGCCAGCGTCAGCACGGGCCCATGCAGGCCGGCGGAGGTGGCGATCATGGACGCCGCGGCCGCATGCACGGACTGCGAGAAGAGGGTGGGCGAGGCCTTGTCACCGCCGAAGTCGAGCATCTCGCCTATATAGCGGAAGACCGTCGCATGCGGCCCGAGGGCCGTCGCCAGAATGATTCCCGTGCGCCGCGGGTCGGCGGCGCACCCCTGCCAGGCCTCCATGCCCGCAAGCAGCGCCATCTTGCAGAAGCGGTCGGCCCGCCGCGCCGGGGCCAGCACGGGATTGCCC
>CAYPJN010000425.1:0-306 GCA_964411055.1 uncultured Lentisphaerales bacterium
CCCTCGGCCTGCTGTAGGTGGCTATACCTGCTGTGGGTGTTCGAATGGCCACGGGGCATGCGTGAGCGGCGCATGGCGCGCCGTTTCCGGGGTTGAATTATTACACGGTTTCGGCTTTTCTCTGCCGACTGCAAGGAGAAGTGCCCATGCCCACGCCCATCGCGATCTGCATCGAGCGAATCGGCGCTCCGCCCGGCGCCGCGCGCTTCATCCGCTGTGTCGCCCTCGTCGGCCGCCAGCCCGGGCTGCGACTGGGCGCGGACGGCGAGCCGCTCTGGCAAACCGACGATCCCGTCACGGCCGAGC
>CAYPJN010000425.1:316-2001 GCA_964411055.1 uncultured Lentisphaerales bacterium
AACGCCTGATCCTCTACCGGCCCGCCGGCGCGCCGCCGCTGACCCTCTCGCGGGCCAACCGCGCGCTCGACGTCCCCGAGGCGAAGCCGGTCGTGGCCATCGACCAGGACGAAGTCGCGCTCGGCGGCTGCCGCCTGCGCCTGCACGTCCACGGTCCGGCCCGCGCCGTCGCCGCCCCCTCGCCGCTCCCCGAGGGCGGCGTCGCCGCCCGCGGTGTGCTGGCGCGCGCCGCAGCCGTGGCCATCGGCACGGCCGTCGCGGCGGGCTGCAACGTCGAGGTGCGCACGTCTCCGCCGTACGTGGCGCCCGACCCGCCGCCGCCCGAAGCTTCGGCCACGCCGACCAACACGATCGAGGTGCGCGACAATCCGCCCGATGTGGAGGTCGTCACGCCCGCCAAACCGAGCCCGCCGATCGAGGTGCGCGAGACGCCGCCGGCGATCGCCGTCCCCTGACCGTCCCCATGGCCTCCGCCTCCCCCCCGCGCCGCCTCCCGCCCGACGCCACGCTCCTCCCGCTGGCGGACGGGGCGCTGCTGGTCTCGCGCGAACATGCGGTCTTCTGCCGCATCCCGGCATCGGCTATCGCCGCCGTGCGCGCGGCGCTGGCCGATCCCGCAGCCGTCGCGTCGCTGCCGGCCGGGCTGCAAGCCGAGCTGGAGCGCCATGCCTGCTTCGGTCCGCCGCGGCCCGCGCCGGAGGCGCCGCCGACGGTCCAGCTCCAGCTTACCAACGCCTGCAACCTCGGCTGCGCCTACTGCTGCACCAACTCGGGACCGGCGCGCGCCCGCGAGGTGACCTACGAGCAGATGGTCGACGTGGTGCGGCAGATCCCCGCCGCCGTCGGCCCGCACGCCAGCGTGGCCTTTCTCGGCGGCGAGCCGCTGCTCGTGCCGTGGATGTTCGACCTCGCCGATGCCGTGCTCGCCGAGGGACTGCCGCTGACCGTCTTCACCAACGGCATCCCGCTGGCCGACGAGGAGCGGGCGTGGCGCATGGCCGCGCTCATGGCGCGCGGCGTCCGCGTGCGCATCAGCCTCGCGGGGCCCGCCGCCGCCGCGTGCGACGCCCTCTCCGGCGCCCCGCGCTTCGAGCCGGCCCTGGAGGCCGTCCGTCAGCTCGCGCGCTTCGGCGCGGTTCCGTCCCTCGACCTGATGCTCGTGCCGCAGCAGCTCGACGACATCGTGGCCGGGCTGCCGGCCCTGCGGCGCCGCCTGCCGCCCGGCACGCCGCTCAGCCTCGGCGTGCTCTACCACAGCGGCCGCGAAACCGGCGCCCACCTCTTCCCAAGCCGCCGCGCGCTCGACGCCGCGCTCGACCGCGTCGCCTTCGAGGCCGGCGAGCGCGTCCCGGCCGCCGCCCCCGCACCCGTCATGGATCGGCGCGACGGCTGCTCGTGCGCGCTGGGGCGGCACGTGCATGTGCGCAGCGACGGCGCGCTCTTCAACTGCTTCAAGATGGAGGAGAAGGTCGGCGACCTCGCGCGCGACGGTTTCGCTGCCGCCGCGCGCGCCATCCGTTCGCATCCGCACCGTGCCAGCGCCCTGCCTACCTGCGCCGCCTGCCCGCTGGCCACGCTCTGCGGCGGAGGCTGCCGCTCCGAGAACCTGCTCTACACCGGCGATCCCGACCGGCCGCCCTGCGGCCCGTGGCGCGTGCGCGTGATCGCCGAGCTGCTTGCCGAGG
>CAYPJN010000425.1:2011-2733 GCA_964411055.1 uncultured Lentisphaerales bacterium
CGTGCCGGACGACCTCGCGCCACGCCAGGCCTCGCGTCATCTAACAGATATCTAGCCTACCCCGACAGGAGAAATACCATGTCCCATCCGATCTCCGTCTGCATCGAGAACACCGGGGCGAAGCGCCCCGCGGGCCGGTTCACGCGCTGCGTGGCCGTTCCCGGGAGCGGGCCGGGGCTCGCTCTCGACGCGCGGGGATGCGTCGTCTGGCGCAGTGAGGAGGCTCCGGTATGCCGGCTGTGCGTGTCGCTAGACGGCTGCCTGGTGCTGCTGCGGCCGGAGGGTGCGCCTAAGGTGACGGTCCGGCGCGCCGGCCGGTCGCTGGAGGCGCCGGTGGGCAAGCCGGTGGTGCTGCTGGATGGCGACGACACGCTACTGGGCATCGTGCGGAAGACCGGCGGGGCCGACACAGTGGCGGCGATTGTCAAGCGAAACGCGATTGCGAACCGTGACCGCATCGTCCCCGGTCAGCGGCTGAAAGTGCGCATGCGCGCGCAGCCGGGCGCCGACGGCGCCTCGACCAACGCGCCGGCGCGGTGAATGGAACGGGGGAGTGGCGGGCAAGCTGCAGTCGCTTCTCGTGAATTGCGAGAACCCATGACCCGGCCAGGCTCGGACCGGCATGGCACGTCTACTTCCCGAGTTTCGCCTTCAGGCGGTCATACGCTAAGGCGTAGTAGCTCTTCCAGTTGCGGTCGGCCTTGTTCTTGAGTACTTCTAGA
>CAYPJN010000426.1:0-2727 GCA_964411055.1 uncultured Lentisphaerales bacterium
CATTTCAGGCACGGAGTACCCTTTTGGGGGCCAAACCGCCAAAGCGCTTGTTTTGGGTGACGCCGATCGGCTATTGTGGGGCAATGAACGCTTCTCGCACCTGCATCGCGCGCGGCCCGCTGGCGGGGCCGCCGCGCGGCATGCCGCCGGCCGAGCATGCCGCGCGCCTGCGCCGTCTGCTGTCCGGCCTCCGGCGCCAGGGTCTCGACGGGGCCGTAATCACGCACCCGGTGGCCCGCTTCTATTTCACGGGCGTGGCGAGCAGCGCCGGCGCGCTGTGGGTCGACGTGCGCGAGGGCCCGCTCTTCGCGACCGACTTCCGCTACCTCTTCATGGCGCGCGCGGCGCTGCCTTTCATGCCCTGCGTCCTGCACAAGTCCGGCGCGTCGGCCCGCGCACCCTGGCTGCGGCGGGCACGGCGCTGGCGGCGCTGCGGCTACGAGGGCCGCGAGGCGGCGGCGGCGCTGCGCCGGCACCAGGAGCAGTTGCCGGGCGTGGCGGAGTGGGAGGACATCGACCCCCTGATCCTGGCGCTGCGGTCGATCAAGTCGCCCCGCGAGCAGCGGGCGCTGCGACGCGCCATCGCCGCCAACGACGCGCTCTTCGCGGCGCTTCTGCCGCAGCTCCGCGCGGGGTTGAGCGAGTGGGAGATCCGCGGCCTGGTGCGCCGCGAGGCCGACAGGTTCGGACAGGGAGAGGCCTTCGCCACGATCGCCTGCGCCGGCGCCAACGCCGCGGAGTGCCATCATGCGCCGGGCGGCGACGTGCTCGGGCCGGACGACGCGCTGCTGCTCGATTTCGGCGTGAAGCTGGATCACTATTGCGCCGACATGACGCGCTGCATCGCCCTGGGACGTCCGGGCGCGCGCTACCGGGAGCTGCATCGGGTGGTGCAGGAGGCCAACCGGCGCGCCGTCGCGGCGATCCGTCCCGGGATGACGGGGCAGGAGGCGGATGCCGTCGCGCGACGCCACATTGAGCGCGCGGGCTACGGGGCGGCCTTCGGCCACGGCCTGGGACATGGCCTGGGCCTCGAGGTGCATGAGGCGCCCTCCTTATCGCAGCGCAGCCAGGAGGTGATCCGCCCGGGGATGGTGGTAACGGTCGAGCCGGGCATCTACCTTGCGGGCAAGGCCGGCATCCGCATCGAGGACGTGGTGCTGATCACCCGCACCGGGTGCGAAGTGCTGACCCGCGCTCCGCGCGGGTTCGCGCCTCAGGGCTAGGGAAATTCACCGCTTGCGGGGTGCGGCAACATGCTATAAAATGGCAACCATTAATACGTTCACATCCCGCGATCCCCGGATTCCAGGGATTCGGAATGGCGAGGAGTGGCCATGACCATCCAACAAGCCCTGCACATCGCCAAGCCCTTCTGGCCCGGAGCGCTGGCCCTGCTGCTGCTCGCGGGCTGCGGCAAGCGGACGGCCCCGCCGGTCGCGCCGGACGGCGCCGGCGGGACCACTGCCGCCGCAGCCGAGCCCCAGGAGGACCCGGTCGCGCGGGTACTGAGGCAGGCCGACGAGCGCCTCATGGAGGGCGCGACGAACGAGGCGCTCGCCACGCTGCAGGCGGCGCTGGAAGATCCCGCCCTGGCCGGAAGCCGCCAGCCGCTGTTCAACGGGCTGATCCGCTTCCTGCTCTTCACGGGCCAGACCTCCGAGGCGCGCACGCGCATGCTCGACGCCTTCCGCGGCGATGCCTCGCTGGCCGTCGGCGGCCTGGGACTGGTCTACGGCCACCTAATGGAGCAGGGCAACCTCGCGGAGGTTGCCGCGTGGACCGAGGAGGTGCTGGCCATCCCGGATCTGCCCGACGAGGTGCGCCGCAGCAAGCGCGAGTGGAATCTGCTGGCCCACGTGGCGCTGCAGAACGACTCCCGGGTGCTGGAGATCGTCACTCAGCTCGTCCGCGACGCGCCGGCCGGCAACGCGATGGGCATGCTGTCGCGGGCGATCGACGCCCTCTTCGATCAGAAGCGCCCGCAGGCCGTGGAGAAGATCCTGCTGCAGATGGGCAAGGTCGTGACCAGCGACGCCGGCACGCAGAACCTGCTGCTCGCGACGCGGATCCGCCTGATGGCCGCGCAGGGCGACTGGGACGCGCTAAGAACCGCCCTTCCGGCGATCGCCGCCAAGCTGCCGGATGCCGAGCTGCAGCGCCTGCTGCGCCAGGTGCTGCCGCTCGCCGGCGGCAGCGGCAAGGCGGGGATCTCCGACGCCATCTGCGAGCAGATCATCGGGGCGCCGGGCGGCAAGAGCCAGAGCTTCGTGGTGGCCGGGCGCCAGTGGGTCGAAAATGGCATGGCGTCGGAAAAGGCCTCGCTGCCGGTGCGCCTAGGCCGCCTGCAGCAGGCCGGGTTCCCCATCCGCCAGCTCTGCAGCCTCTACATGCGCTACTTCTACGATGTCATCGACGAGCCCGCGGCCGTCGAGGCGATGAAGCAGCTCGGCGGCCGCATCGCGCCGCTGGCCGAGGACGACGAGACGCGCAACTACATCCGCACCATGGTGCTGGACGCCAGTTTCGTGATGGAGGACTATGCCGCGGCCCTGGAAATCCTCGAGGCCGGCATCGCCGGCCGCGATGCCGGCTGGCACGCCATGGCCATCAGCAAGGTCAAGGCGCACCAGGCCCTCAAGGAGAACCGGCCGCGCGACGCGGTGCGGTACTTCCGCGACTTCATGGCGACGGTGGCGACCGCCAAGGAGGACGACACCAGCGACC
>CAYPJN010000427.1:0-2718 GCA_964411055.1 uncultured Lentisphaerales bacterium
ACGACCTCAAGATGCTGCTCGAGCAGACCGAGGGCAAGGGCGTCAACGTCTACACGCACGGCGAGATGCTGCCGGCCTTCGGCTATCCCGGCCTGCACAAGTACCCGCACCTCAAGGGGCACTTCGGCACCGCCTGGCAGAACCAGCAGAAGGAGTTCGACAACCTCCCCGGCGTGATCCTCTACACGACGAACTGCATCATGCCGCCCAAGCCGACCTACCTCGGCAACATCTACACGACCGCCGAGGTCGGTTGGCCGGAAACGAAGCACATCGCCGCCGACGCCGCCGGCAACAAGGACTTCGGCGCGATGATCGAGCACGCGATCCGGCTCGGCGGTTTCCGGGAGGAGACTCCCGGCGAGCCGCTGCTGACCGGCTTCGGCCACGCGGCGGTGCTGGGGGTCGCGGACAAGCTGGTCGCCGCCGTCAAGAGCGGCGCGGTCAAGCACATCTACCTCGTCGGCGGCTGCGACGGCGCCAAGTCGGGCCGCAACTTCTACACGAAATTCGTCGAGGAGTCGCCCAAGGACACGCTGATCCTGACGCTGGCCTGCGGCAAGTTCCGCTTCAACCACCTGCAGAACAAGCTGGGCGACATCGGCGGGATTCCGCGCCTGATCGACATGGGGCAGTGCAACGACGCCTACTCGGCGATCCAGGTCGCGGTCACGCTGGCCAAGGTCTTCAACTGCGGCGTCAACGACCTGCCGCTGACCCTGGTCTTGTCGTGGTACGAGCAGAAGGCCGTCTGCATCCTGCTGACGCTCCTCTCGCTGGGCATCAAGAACATCCAGATCGGGCCGACCCTGCCCGCCTTCCTCTCGCCCACCGTGCTGGGCGTGCTGGTCGAGAAGTTCAACTTGATCCCGATCAAGGGCGATGCGTAACGCCGCACGCGTGCTGCACAACGGGGGCGGGGCCTTGCGGGGCTCCGCCCCCTTTTCCATGGAGCGCACATAATGGAAGCATGGCTCACCTCGTCCTTTTCGGCGTTGCCCTTTGGCCCGACCCTGGCGGCGACGATCACCTGGCTCGCCCTGGTCGCTGCCGCGTTCGTCAGCTACTGGCTGGCGCTGCGCCTGATCGAGCCCCTCGCGCGCCGTCTCGCGTTGAAAACCCCGGGACACTGGGATGATCACCTCATCCGGCGCGGTTTTTTCCGCCGCGTGGTCCTCCTGGTGCCGGCGATCACCATGCGTGCCCTGGCGCTGGCCTGGCTGTCGCCGGCCGGCGCCATGCAGTCGGTGATGCTCGCCCTCGCCCATGCCGGCCTCCTGCTGGTCGGCCTGGCGATTCTGTATGCCCTGCTGGATGCCCTCGGCGATGCCTACCATCAGCGACCCTGCTCCAACCAGATGCCGCTGCTCGGCCTGCTGCAGGCCATCAAGCTGGTCGGGTTCGTGGTCATGGCCATCATCCTGCTGTCCATGCTGCTGGGCAAGTCGCCCGCCCTGCTGGTCAGCGGGCTGGGCGCCATGACCGCCGTGTTGATGCTGGTCTTCAAGGATCCGATCCTCGGGTTCGTGGCCGGCATCCAGCTCTCGGCCAACCGCATGCTGGCCGTGGGCGACTGGCTCGAAATGCCCAAGTACCAGGCCGACGGCGACGTGACCGAGATCACCCTGACGACCGTCAAGGTCCGCAACTGGGATAAGACCATCACCACCATCCCGACCTATGCGCTGATCGCCGACTCCTTCAAGAACTGGCGCGGCATGCAGGAGACCGGCGGCCGCCGGATCAAGCGCAGTCTGTTCATCGACATGCAGAGCGTCCGTTTTCTGGACGCCGACGACCTCGCGCGGCTGCGCAAGGCGCAGTTGATCACAACCTACATCGACCGCAAGATCGAGGAGATCGACCGCTTCAACCGCGCGCACCAGGTGGACCCCTCCTCGCCCGCCAACGGACGGCGGTTGACCAATCTCGGCACGTTCCGCGCCTATCTGGAGGCCTATATCCATGCGCATCCCTCTATCCACCGGGAGTTGATCGCGATGGTACGGCAACTGCAGCCCACCTCCGAGGGTCTACCCCTCGAGATCTACGCCTTCACCAACGATACGGCTTGGGTCAACTATGAATCGATCCAGTCCGACATCTTCGACCACATTCTGGCGGTCGTGCCCGAGTTCGGCCTGCGGGTGTTCCAGGTGCCTGCGGGACACGACCTGCGCGGCATCGGGCGCCCGCCGCGACCGGACGGCGGCGTACCGGCTCCCTGATGGCCGTGCCGTCTGCCTGCCCAGCCTTCGCACCCCTCATCGTTAACCGAAGGCCGCGCAGCGCGCCAAACGAGCAATTTGAGGATTTGCCGGCGCCTAACGCCTTGCATTCGCGGGGCGGCTCTGGCATGCTTTGAATCATGAACACCGGCAGACTTCTGGTGGCGGGCCTCGGCGCCTGCGCCCTTCTCGCGTCCACCGGGCTCTCCCAGTTCATTCCGGGCGACATCGAGCGGCTCCCGGCGCCCGCGGCGCCCGGGCCGGACGACACCACGCCGGCGTATCTGCAGGCGCCCTACATCGCCACGGAGCATGTGAAACCGGTTGTGACGACGAACGAGGCGGTGCGGATCGGATACTTCGTGACCGACTGGAACCACAGCCTCGTCCGGTACGGCGACAACTCCTTCCGCTTCGACGTCGAGATGCGCTTCTCGGCGGACGGAACGAACTGGACCACCCGCGCGGCCCGCGCGCGGCCCTCCGGCGA
>CAYPJN010000428.1:0-2713 GCA_964411055.1 uncultured Lentisphaerales bacterium
TGTAGGCCTTGAGGTTGTGGTGGATTTTGTCGAGCAGGCCTGTGTCGGCACCCGAGATGAAGTCGACGACCGAGCGGCCCGGCAGGCTTTTCTCGTCGGCCAGGAAGAATTCCAGCGCGCGGGCGTTGAAATCCAGGATCACCCCCTGCGGGTCGGTGATCAGGACGGCGTCGTAGATGCTGGCCAGCAGCTTGTCGTAGGGCGTGTCGCGGTTGGCGCGCGCCGCACGCCGTGCGACAAACGGGGCGGCGTTGGCGGCCGGCGCGGCGCGCGCGGGAGCGGCGCGCGGGCGCGTGGCGGCCGGGGGCGTGGCGGCCGGGGGCGGGATGTCGATGCGCATGGTGCGCCCGAGATGTGACGTCTTGGACATGGTGCTGTCGCACTGCGGGCAGCGGCGCGCGGCCCGGAGCGAAATAGCATTAGAATACGCGGTTTCAGGCTTTCGTCAAGGCCTCCCTCACGTGCTGCGCGAGGGTCTGGCTGGAGAAGGGCTTGGACAGCCAGGCGCCGGAGGTCAGGACGGAAGCCTGCTCGTCGGACAGATCGTAGGACTGGCCGGTCATGAAGAGGCAGCGCAGGCCGGGCTGCCGGAGCAGCATCTGCCGGGCCATTTCCGTGCCGCTCATGTCCGGCATCACGACGTCGGTCAGCAGCAGGTCGATTTCCGCGGCATGCCGGTCAAGGATCTGGAGCGCCTCGCCGGGCCGGCCCGCGGGATGCACCCGGTAGCCGAGTCCCTCGAGCATGCGGCGGGTGGTCAGCAGGACGCCCTCCTCGTCGTCGACCAGCAGGATCGTCTTGCGGGTTGCTTGCGGTGCCAGCGCGTCGGAAGGCGGTTCGGCGCAGGGCGCGTCGCCGCATTGCGGCAGGAAGATGTGGAAGGCGGCGCCCTGGCCCGGTTCGCTCTCCACCTGGATGCCGCCGCCATTCTGCCGGACGATGGCATAGACGATGGCCAGCCCAAGGCCGGTGCCCTTGTCGGGCGGCTTGGTGGTGAAAAAGGGGTCGAAGATCCGGTCCCTGAATTCCGGCGGTATGCCGGTGCCGTTGTCGCGGATCGTGAGCTGCACGCAGTTGCCGGAGACGCGGCCCGCCATGCGGGCGGCATCCTCGTCCGTCAGGCGGACATTGCGGGCCTCGATCCTGATGGTGCCCGAGCCCGCCAGGGCGTCGCGCGCGTTGATGCAGAGGTTGGCGACGATCTGGTCGATCTGCCCGGGATCGAGCATGACGGCGCCCAGCCCGGGCTCGGGGCTCCATTCCAGAGTGATGCCGCTACCCAGCAGGCGGCGCAGCAGGCTGGACATGCTCCCGATCGCCGCGTTGATGTCGACCGGACGTGGCGCCATGGGCTGCCGGCGCGCGAACGCCTGGAGCTGCCCGGTGAGGGTCGACGAGCGCATGGCCGACTTGCGGATCTCCGCGATGATGTCGTGAAGCGGGTGGTCGACGGTAAGCTGTCCAAGCGCCAGTTCGGAATAGCCGAGAATAGCCTGAAGCATGTTGTTGAAATCGTGGGCGACGGTGCCGGCCAGGCGGCCGAGCGACTCGAGCTTCTGGACGTTTGCGAGCTGCCGCTGAATGGCGGTCTTCTCCTCCTCGGCACGCATGCGGGCCGCCAGACTCTGCTGCACATCCGACAGCGCCCGGCGCAGTTCCGCGGTCTTGGCGCGGACGCGCTGCCCGAGGAACACGTTGCCGGCTGCCAGCAGCAGCATGGCGGCGCACACGCCCGCAATCCAGGGAGCCCATTGCAGCAGGAAACCCTTCAGAAGAAAGGTGGCTCCCATCCACTTGCGCCGGATGGCCCGTTTTTCCCGCGACGAGATCCGGTCGAAGCCGTCCTGAATTTCGCGCAGCAGTTCCTTGCGCTGCCGCGCTACCGCCCGGTGGAACTCCCCGGCATAGAGCACGAACAACTGGTTGAAATCGCGCGCGATTCCGTGCTTGTAGAGATAATATTCGGCCGCCGGCTCGTCCACCGAGAAGACCTTGATCTCGCCGCGCTTGGCGGCGACAATAATCTCCTCGTAACCGGAAAACTCCCTGAGCGTGTCGATCCCCTCGCGTTGCAGGTGCTCGATGACGGCATCGCCGGCCTTGACGCCGATCAGGAATCCCTTCAGCCCGTGTGCATCGCCGATGCCGCCCAGGCTCCTGTGCGCATAGACCGGCACGGAAATCCTGGTGTAGGGCCTGGTGAAGGCGAGATACCGGTCGCGCTCCGCGGTATGGAAGATCGTATCGATTACGTCCGCCTGCCCCTCCCGCATGGCACGCTGGGCAGCGGCCCACTCCATTGGCCGCAGCTCGACACGCCTTCCGGTCTTCTTCGACCACAGCGCCCACTGGTCCGGAAGGATGCCGCGCATGGCGCCGTGCTCGTCCAGGAAGATGTAGGGGGGATAGTTGTTGTCGAGCACCACGATAAGCGCCGCGCTCCCATGGTCCGTGACACCCGGCTCCACGCCACATGCTGCGTCCGCGCCGGCCAGCAAGAGAACCGCAAGCACCGGCCCGAGACGGTGGTTCAAGCTTGTGAAAGCATGCTTCATGGCTTCCTGCATCGCCACGTCTTCTTGCGCTGACGCAACCAGTATCCAACGAATTAATTATTGCATGGAGGGATGGATAAGTCAATGAAAAGACGTGGCAGTTCCGTAATCGGTTAGCCACAGGGGGGCGCGCGGGGGGCGCATGGAGGAGCGGGCGG
>CAYPJN010000429.1:0-2701 GCA_964411055.1 uncultured Lentisphaerales bacterium
GCCTGGGTGGCGGCCGACTTCGATGGCGACGCGTTGCAGGACGATGCCGCGGCCGTGCGCGACTGCGCGCGGGAACTGGGCTTTCCGGCCGCCGTGGAGCGTTCGCGCTCGGGCGCCGGCGCGCATCTCTGGTGGTTCTTCGCGCAGCCGCTTCCGGCGCGGCTGGCGCGCGAATTCGCCGCCTCGATCCTGACGGCGGCCATGGACCGGCGGCCACGCATCAGGCTCGCCTCCTTCGACCGCCTGTTTCCCAACCAGGACACGCTGCCCAAGAGGGGCTTCGGCAACCTGATCGCGCTGCCGCTGCAGAAGCAGGCGCGGCAATCGGGCAACAGCCTGTTCGTGGACGAGGCCTTGCGCCCCTACAACGACCAATGGGCGTATCTGGCGGCGCTGCCGCGGCTGCGGCAGGAGGAAGTCGAACAGCAGGTCGCGCGCGCCAGGCACGCCGGTCGCATCCTGCCGGCGCCGCCGGTGGATGATCCTGATGCAGTTCTCGAACCCTGGCGCTTGCCGCCTTCGCAGCGCGAGGCGTTGCCGCCGCTCGCCGGGCCTTTCCCGCAAAGCCTCGATGTTGTGCTTGGCGACCGCATCTATCTGCGGCAGCAGGATTTGCCCGCCGCCCTGCATGCCAGGCTCGTACGTCTCGCCACCTTCCAGAATCCCGAGTTCTACCGCGCGCAGGCCATGCGCCTCAACACGTTTGGCAAACCGCGCCTGATTACCTGCGCGGAAACGGAAGGCGACTATCTGCTGCTGCCGCGCGGATGCCTGGACGATCTCAACGAGTTGCTCGGTGGGCTGGGGATCGAAGTGCGGCTCCGGGATGAGCGTGTCGTCGGAACGCGTATGGAACTCCGGTTTCACGGCACGCTGCGCCCCGAGCAGCAACGCGCGGCGCAGGCGCTGCTGCGGCATGACACCGGCGTGCTGTCGGCCGGGACGGCCTTCGGCAAGACTGTCGTCGCCGCCTGGATGATCGCGCAACGCAAGGTCAACACGCTGGTGCTGGTCAACCGCCAGCAGTTGCAGGCGCAATGGGTGGCGCGGCTGGCCGCCTTTCTCGATCTGCCGGAGAAGTCCATCGGGCGCCTGGGCGCAGGACACCGCAAGCTGACGGGGGGCGTGGACGTGGCCCTCATCCAGAGCCTCTGCCGCAAGGGAGTGGTGGACGACTGCGTGGCCGGCTACGGGCAGGTGATCGTGGACGAGTGCCATGCGCTGGCGGCGCCCACGTTTGACCGCGTCATGCGGCACGTCAAGGCAAAGCATGTGCTGGGCTTGTCGGCCACGCCCACCCGCAAGGATGGTCATCACCCGGTCATCTTCATGCAGTGCGGCGCGGTGCGTCACCGGGCGGACGCGCGCCAGCAGGCGCGCGCGGATTCGTTTGCGAGGGTCGTGCTGGTGCGGCCCACGGGATTCGAAGCGCCGGCCGGCATAGACACGGACGAGCCGGACGTGCCGTTCCAAACCCTTTGCGACACACTGGCGGTCGATCCCGGGCGCAATGCGCGCATCGTCAGGGATGTGCTGGCCGCGCTGGCCGCGGGCCGCTCGCCCGTGGTGCTGACCGAGCGGCGCGCGCATCTAGACGCGCTGGAGCAGGCCTTCACAGGCAAGGTGAAGCATCTCGTCGTGCTGCGGGGCGGGCTGGGCCGGCGGCAGGTGGCGGCGATCCAGGAACGCCTGCTGGCGATTCCCGACGCCGAGGAGCGCCTGCTCCTGGCCACGGGACGCTACCTCGGCGAGGGTTTCGACGATGCCCGTCTGGACACTTTGTTTCTCGCCATGCCCATCTCGTGGCGCGGCCGGGTGGCCCAGTATGCGGGAAGGCTTCACCGCCGGCATGACGGCAAGCACGAGGTGCGAATACAAGACTATGCCGATCTCAAGGTGCCGATGTTCGCCCGCATGTTCGACCGCCGTTGCCGGGGCTACCGTGCGATCGGCTACGGCATCGTGCTGCCGCTGGGGACGGTCGAGGGATGGCCGGCGGAGGTGGATCTGCCGGTCGAGCCGGAATGGCAGGAGACCTACGCGGCGAGCGTGCGACGGCTCTGCCGCGATGGAGTGGATGTGCCGCTGGCCAACCTGTTTGTCCATGCGGTCGCGCAGGTGATCGAGACCGCGGACAAGCAACAGGCAATTTCGCGCAGCGCAACCGAAGCGTTTCTGTACCGCCGTCTCGAAACGCTGGAGGAGACGCGCGGCGTGTTCGCCCTCAACCAGGCGCTGGGCATTCCGTTTGGCGGCGGATCACTGGAGGTGGATCTCGCGTCCGCCGGGCTGCGCCTGGCGATCGAGATCGACGGCCCCCAGCATTTGGCGAGCGCCGACGCCTACCGCCGCGATCGCTGCAAGGATCGACTGCTGCAGGAGCATGGGTTCCTCGTGCTCCGGTTCCTGGCGCAGGATGTCTGCCAGCGCCTCGACGAGGTGCTGGATGTCGTTTTACGGGCCGTCGCGCGGTTGCGTTAGCGCACGCGGGCTCGCCATATTTCTGCGAAGCCTGGCGCATGTCACCCGTAACTGCGCCGACGACGGCCGTGTGGTCGATCACCGTAACGCTGGCCAAACCCGCTAGCCCAGGGCCACCCGTTCCACGATCGTGTCGTAATCGGCTAGCCACAGGGGGGCGCGGGAGGCGCATGGAGGAGCGGGCGGCAGTTGCAGGCAGACGCGTCACGCTGTACACGCC
>CAYPJN010000430.1:0-2681 GCA_964411055.1 uncultured Lentisphaerales bacterium
TTTCAAACTGGTCGGGGAGAGGGGATTCGAACCCCTGACCTTTTGGTCCCGAACCAAACGCGCTACCAGGCTGCGCTACTCCCCGATAAAGAAATGTGAAGCCCCTCCCAGGCCAAGCCCAAGGTGCTTCAGCGGGTGTCAGATTACCCGAAAGACGGGCCGGAAGTCAAACACGCATTTCTGGAGTGGGGCAGTCGGTCAACCACGGGCTGGCGCTCAGGGCGCATGAAGCGTCGAGCGGTCAAGTCGATGCATGCCGATGGTTATTTGACAAGCTTCTCGGAATATGCAGAGGCGCATGCAAAACCCCCCGGTCGCTTCGCCAACCTGCGCCACTTTGGGCTTTTCTTTGCGCTTGCGTTTCAGGGGTTGGGGGGTAAACTACTTCTTGTGTTGAAGTAATCCACGCTGCCGATATCTTCAGATTCCTGACCGGAATGGGGGGGTGAGTAGTTTAGGACCAACAATTTAGGAGTATCCCGCGATGAAGACGAGTCTTCTGTTGTCCGTTGGTGGCGCCTTGCTTGCCGCCGTCGTCTCAGGCGCAGGCGTCGATGAATACGTGCAGGACGGTCTCATTGCCCACTGGGACGGCGTGCTGAATGTCGGTTCCAACAAAACTCATGACGCCCGTTCGACCGTCTGGTACGACCTCGGCGGACGGTACGGCTTCACGTTGAACAAGGCCTATCCTGGCGACCTCGGCATCAAATTCGCGAAATACGGATCGAACTACGGCTACGGCACGCTCTCGGCCGGGGATACCGCCGCGACATTCGATCTCGCGACAAACGGCACCCTGGAAGTCGTGGCCTTCACGCCCGTGATTGATAACGCCGTCCTGCTGCAGTCCTCCACCACGAGCGGCATGGCGGTCGGGCAGTATTCGAGCGGCACCCAGCTATATGTATGCAACAGCGCTTCGGGTATCGCAAGCTTCTCGTTTCCCTTGATGATCAACACGGTCTCGATTCCCTATACGGCCGCCAAGTCTGGCGCCGTCAGTGTGAACGGCGCGGAAGTGACGATGTCCGGCAGCGGCTACTGGAGTGCCGCGGACAGCACCACCACGATCGGCAACCGGACGAACAAGGGCAACGGCTTCACCGGCACCCTCTACGCCCTCCGCCTCTACAACCGCAAACTCAGCGCGGCCGAAATCGCGCAAAACTACCAGGCCGACCGCGAGCGCTTCTTTAACCGCAAGACCGCTGCGAGCGCCTCCTATCCGGTGGTTGACTACACGGCGGGCGTGACGTTCACGAATATCATCCATGCGGATGTCGAAAATGGCGACGACGAATACGCCGGCGCCGACATCGGTTCCGATGAGCATCCCTACCGGAGCGTCAACGCCGCGCATGCCGCCGTGTGTGACTACCTGGCCACGAATGCCGGGCATACCGTCGCCGTTGTGCTTGCCGCGGGCGAGTATCTGCTGACGGCAGGAATCAAGCTTGCCGCCGGAGAGTCGATCATCGGCGCGGGGCGTGACAAGACGTTTCTGGACGCCTCGCAGGTGGGGGCGACCGCCGCGGGCCAGCCGCATGCCGTCGAGCTGGATTATGACGACAATCTCCTGCGCGGGATCTGCGTGATGAAGCTGACGGAAGGCGCGAGCAATACCGGACAAAAGACAATCTACGTAAAGAAAGGCATTGTCGAACATTGCCGTTCCGCCTTTAACCGGGGAAAATACGCGTGCGGTGGTTTCGGCATGATGATTGCGGGCGGCACGGTGTCGAACAGCCTCGTCGATCACATTTCCCTTAGCGACATGTCCGCCAACGGCTTGGCAGTGCAAATCACGGGCGGCGTGCTGACGGACAGCGAAATCTGCGACACGGATGCCGCCGCCGGTCGGTCAATCAAAGGTGGCGGTCTCTATGTCAATGGCGGCACCGTCCGCTGCTGCCGCATCCATGACAACGGCAGGTCTGAAACCTATAGCGGCGAAGAAGGCACAGCGGCATACCTGAACAGTGGCACGCTCGAAAACTGCCTGGTCTACGGCAACCTGAACAACAATGGCAGCGGCACTTCCACGCAGCCGGCCGGCGTCTACAATGTCAACGGCACGCTGCGGTACTGCACGATATTCGGAAACCTGACCGTGAACGACGCGACGGGGTATTCCGGGCTCAAGCAGACGGGCGGTTCGGGCCGGAACAATATCGTTTTCGGCAACGCGACTGCGGCGCTGGGAGCGCAAATTGCGGGCGGTACGTTTGAGACCAACCTGCTGGATGCAGCGGTGACTGGATATGCCGTCAACTATACCACGGACGATCCCTGCTTTGCCGATGCCGGCGCCAATGACTTCCACATCGTCTCGAAGGCCTCGGCGGCCGTCGGCAAGGCCACGCCGATCGCCGCGGTGACGAACGACTTCGATGGCGTGGCGCGCGACCCGGAAAAACCGACCATCGGCGCCTATGAATACGTGGCGGGGGACGAGGCATTTGCGGTCGAGCTGCTCGTCACGCAGAAGAACTGGCCTCTCGGTTCGTCGCCGTCCGCGGAGCTCGTTGTTGCCGGCGTGACCAATCCTGCGGCACTGACGGTGACCTGGTACCTGGACGGGGCCGAGGTTCCTGCGATGTCTAATCTGACCGAAGCAGTGTTTGCCGGCGCGGGGCTGGGAAACCATTCCATACGGGCGGTGGCGTTCTACGAGGGGG
>CAYPJN010000431.1:0-2663 GCA_964411055.1 uncultured Lentisphaerales bacterium
TTCAGGGATAGCATCATGCAAACAGTAATCATAGGCGCGAGCGGCTTCGGCGGCGAGGTGGCCTGGATCTGCCAGCGCGCGGGGATCGCGGTGCTGGGCTTCTGCGACGATGCGGCCGGCAAGCAGACGGGCTCGTTCGCGGAGCATCCGCTGCTCGGAACGATCGAAGCCGCCGCGGCGCGGCTCGATGGGCCGGTTGGCTTCCATGTAGCCGTCGGCGACAACCGGGCGCGTCAGCAGCTCGCGGCGCGCGCCCGGCGCGCGGGCTGGCAGCCGGTTACCGTGCGGGATCCCAGCGCGATCTGCGCGCCCGGCGTTGTGGTGGGCGAGGGGAGCTACCTGGGGATCGGTTGTGTGGTTTCCCGCAACACGCGGCTGGGATGCTACGTCATCGTCAACCATCAGGCGACCCTGGGACACGATTGCGAGGTGGCGGACTACGCCCAGATATGCCCGGGCGTCCGTGTCTCCGGCGGCAGCCGCATTGGCGAGGGCGCCCTGCTGGGGTCGAATGCCGTGACAATTCCGGGAGTTGCGGTCGGTGCCTGGGCCGTGCTGGGCGCCGGGGGAGTCGCGCTGCGCGCGATTCCGGATGGCGGACACCAGGTCCGCCTTGCAGCGGGAATAGGCGGGATTGGCCGATGAACGCCCGTATATTTCTATCGCCGCCGTGGATGGGGGGAGGGGAGCAGGAGCGGGTCCGCGAGGCTTTTGCCTCGAACTACATCGCGCCGATGGGGCCGATGGTCGATCGTTTCGAGGCGCTATTCAGCGAGCGGGTCGGCATCCCGAACGTCTGCGCCCTGAGCAGCGGCACGGCGGGCCTCGATCTGCTCTTCCGCGAGCTGGGCGTGGGTCGCGGCGACACGGTCATCTGCTCCGATCTGACCTTTGTCGCCTCGATCGCCCCGGCGGTGCATGCCGGAGCCGAGCCGGTCTTCATAGATTGCGAGGCGGCCACGTGGACGATGGACACGGAACTGCTGGCGGAGGCGCTGGCGGAGGCGGACCGTGGCGGCCGGCGGCCGAAGGCGGTGGTTGCGGTCGATCTCTACGGGCAGTGCTGCGACTATGACGGTATCGAGGCGCTCTGCGCGCGCCACGGGGTGCCGCTGATCGTCGATGCAGCCGAGGCGCTGGGCGCCCGCTATGGCGGCCGCGCGGCCGGCGATGCGGGATGGGCCGCGGTCTACTCGTTCAACGGCAACAAGATCATCACCACCTCGGGCGGCGGCATGGTGGCCTCGCGGCAGGCGGACGTCATCGCGCGGGCGCGCAAGCGCTCGCAGCAGTCGCGCGAGGCGGCGGCCTGGTACGAGCACCGCGAGCTGGGCTACAACTACCGCCTCAGCAACATCTGCGCCGCCATCGGGGTCGGGCAATTGGCGCACCTGGACACGATCCTCGCGCGCAAGCGGGCCATCGCCGCCTTCTACCAGGAGCGGCTGCGGGATATCGCGGCGATCTCGTGGATGCCGGAGGTGCCATACGGGGAGAGCAACCGCTGGCTGTCGATCCTGCAGCTCGATCCGCGGCGGACCGCCGTCACCCCGGAGCAGGTGCGCCTGGCGCTGGAGGCGGAGAACATCGAGTCGCGTCCGGTCTGGAAGCCGATGCATGCGCAGCCGGTCTTTGCCGGCGCGAGGTGCCATGGCGGGGCGGTGGCGGAACGGCTCTTCCGCCAGGGACTCTGCCTGCCGTCGGGGGCGGGGCTGACGCGCGCGGACCTGGAGCGCGTGGCGGCGGTTGTGAGCGAATGTGTGCGCGGTTAGCCAATGGGTGGGCGAGGGAAGCACTTGACTTCATGACCCCGTGACCCCGTATTCGACGGGGGCGGATTGAGCGCGCAGTGCTTCCTCATCGACGCCGCACGAAAATCACTCACGCGAGCGGTGAAAACTGAGGATAGGATCGCGATGTCCTCAGGTCTTGCCGCGTGCGTCCTTAAGGGTCACGGTACGGTTGAGAACCGGAGCGCCGGGGCGCGAGTGGCGCCGGTCGGCGCAGAAGTAGCCGAGGCGCTCGAACTGCACGGTCTCGCCGGGCAGAAGTTCCGTGATGGCCGGCTCGCCCCAGGCGTTGACGCAGCGGAGCGAGTCGGGGCTCAGGAAGTCGGTGAAGGGGCGTGCCGCGTCGGCCTCGGGGTCGGGTACCGTGAAGAGGCGGTCGTAGAGGTGCGTCTCCATCGGCTGCGCGTGGCGGATCGAGACCCAGTGGATGGTGCCCTTCACCTTGCGTCCGTCGGGCGCGTTGCCGCCGCGCGACGCCGGGTCGTAGGTGCCATGCACCGCCGTCACGCGTCCGGCGGCGTCGTGCTCGACTGAAGTGCAGGTGAAGAGGCAGGCGTAGCGCAGCCGCACCTCGCGTCCCGGGGCGAGGCGGAAGAACTTCTTGTCGGGCTGCTCGCGGAAGTCGTCGCGCTCGATCCACAGCTCGCGCGAGAAGGGCACGCGGCGCGTGCCGGCGGCGGGATCCTCGGGGTTGTTGACCGCCTCGAACCACTCCTCGGCATCCTCCGGGTAGTTGTCTATGACGACCTTCAGGGGGTCGAGCACCGCCAGGCGCCGCGGCGCCGTGAGGTTGAGCCGCTCGCGGACGCACGATTCCAGCAGGGCCAGCTCGGTCGCGCTCTTGTACTTGGAGACGCCGATGCGCTCGCAGAA
>CAYPJN010000432.1:0-2653 GCA_964411055.1 uncultured Lentisphaerales bacterium
AGGAAGCGCACGCGGGCGTCGGTCGCCACGCCGCGCAGGCCGGCGAAGACCTGCAGCGAGACCTGGTCGCCGTCGAGCTTGATCACCTGCCCGAGCGAGGTGCCGAGGCGCGAGGTGATCTCGGCGAGCTCGTGGTAGCTGGCCCCCTCGGCGCGCAGCGTAACGACGCTGCCCGCCAGGTGGTCGATGCGGTGGTAGACCTTATGCATGGGGGGCGCCCTCCGCGAGCAGCTTGGCGATGCGCTCCCGTCCGGCGGCGTAGGCCTCGGACTCCCAGGGCGCCTGGTGCCAATCCTTGAAGGCCTGCACCAGGGAGAGGAAGAAGCGCCGTGCGGCGTCCTTGACGTCGAAGGCCACCGCCGCATCGACGACCGTCGCGAGCGTCGCGAGGACCTCGATCTGGCGCTTGACGGGCGCGGCGGCGTCGACCTCGTTGAATGCGTCCTGCTGCAAGTAGACGGAGTCCATCAGCTCGGCCTTGAGGTGGACCACGAAGTCGTCCATGGAGGTGCCCTCCTCGCCGACGACCTTCATCATCTGCGCCACCTCGTTGCCGCGGCGCAGCACGCCACGCAGGTGGTCCACGCGTTCGGACGGGGCGACGCCCGCGTACTTGCTCCAACTGTCGAGCGGGTCGATGGCCGGGTAGCGGCGCGCGTCGGAGCGCGCGCGGGAGAGGCCGTGGAAGGCGCCGACGACCTTGAGCGTGGCCTGGGTGACCGGCTCGTCGAAGTTGCCGCCGGCCGGCGAGACCGTGCCGCCGATGGTCACCGACCCGGTCGCGCCGTCCTTCAGGCGCACGCGCCCGGCGCGCTCGTAGAAGCCGGCCACGACGCTCTCGAGGTAGGCCGGGAAGGCTTCGTCGCCGGGGATCTCCTCGAGGCGCCCCGACATCTCGCGCAGCGCCTGCGCCCAGCGCGAGGTGGAGTCGGCCAGCAGCAGCACGTTAAGCCCCATCATGCGGTAGTAACCGGCGATGGTGGCGGCGGTGTAGACCGAGGCTTCGCGCGCGGCGACGGGCATCGAGCTCGTGTTGCAGATGATCACCGTGCGGTCCATCAGCGTGCGGCCCGTGCGCGGGTCGGTCATTTTGGGGAACTCGCGCAGCGTCTCGACCACCTCGCCGGCGCGCTCGCCGCAGGCCGCGAAGATCACGATATCCACCTCGGCGTGGCGGCTGGTGAGCTGCTGCAGCACGGTCTTGCCGGCGCCGAAGGGGCCGGGAATGCAGTAGGTGCCGCCGAGGGCGACGGGGAAGAAGGTATCTATGATGCGCTGCTGCGTGACCATCGTTTCGGTCGGGCGCAGGCGCTCGGCGTAGCAGGCGATCGGCACCTTGACCGGCCAGCGCTGCATCAGCGTCGCCTCGTGCGTCTGGCCGGCCTCGTCGGTCAGCGTGGCGACACGCTGCTCGACGGTGTAGTCGCCGGCGGGGGCGATGTCGGCGACGGTACAGGCGCCGTGCAGGCCAAAGGGCACCATGATGCGGTGCTCGAAGAGGCCCTCGGGCACGGTTCCGAGCGTCTCGCCGGCCGTCAGGCGGTCGCCGGCCTTGGCCTTCGGCGTGAAACGCCAGGCCTTATCGCGGAGCAGGGCCTTGAGATAGGTGCCGCGCTGCAGGAAGAAGCCGCACTGCTCGGCAAGCCGCGGCAGGGGATTCTGCAGGCCGTCGAAGATCTGGCCCAGCAGTCCGGGGCCGAGCTCGGCCGCCAGCAGGTTGCCGGTGAACGCCACGGCGTCGCCCACGCGCAGTCCGGTGGTGTCCTCGAAGACCTGCATGTCGGCCTGGCGTCCGCGGATGCGCACGACCTCGCACATCAGGCGTCGCGCGGCGGCGCCCTCTCCGGGCAGTTCGGCGTAGCCGACCTCGTTCTGCGCGACGGCGCCCTCGAAGGCGACGGAGATCATGTTGCCGTTGACCGCCGCGATTCTACCTGTTGCTTCCATA
The DNA here is from genome assembly GCA_964411055.1 of uncultured Lentisphaerales bacterium. Classification (GTDB taxonomy): domain Bacteria; phylum Verrucomicrobiota; class Kiritimatiellia; order RFP12; family JAAYLN01; genus JAAYLN01. Next base: position 1,949 of record CAYPJN010000432.1, read on the forward strand.
GCGTCCGTGTTCCGGGAGACTCCCTGCCCTGCGTCCGTGCAGTTGGCGTGAAGAGCACGTTAGGTTATCATCTGCCGGGTCTCCGCGCAAACTCAAATGAAATCCGGACAGCCACATTGGGCTTTGACGAATAATCGGTTCTAATCGATTACCGACACTTCATTCTTTGAGTTTTCCGGCCATGCTGCTACACTGTGGCCTATTAAGGATGTCCTTGACCAGCTCAATAAGCCATGACCGACCGTCGTACCGCCACCCTCGCCTCGCTGATCGACTACCTGCGCTACCTGCGGGAGTGCGGCACGGTCTCGCTGGAACTCGAGCCCGAGACCCTTAAGACGCTCGCGCGCCTGAAGGATGCGGCGTCCGCGCCCGCGAGGGCTGCCGGCGTCGCACGAGCACCCTCACGCGGCGGCGCGGCGACCCGGCCGGCCCGATCGCCAGCAACGGCCGAGGCAACGCTGGCGGAGATCAAGGCGCGCATAGCGGCGTGCCGCAAGTGCGGGCTCTGCCGCGGACGGACACGCGTGGTACCCGGCCAGGGCAATCCGCTGCAGCCCGAGGTCATGTTCGTCGGCGAGGCGCCCGGCGCCGACGAGGACCGCCAGGGACTCGCCTTTGTCGGGCGCGCCGGCCAGCTTCTCACGAAAATGATCGCCGGCATGGGCTTCACGCGCGAGGAGGTCTTCATCGCCAACATCTGCA
>CAYPJN010000433.1:0-2633 GCA_964411055.1 uncultured Lentisphaerales bacterium
TATCCGCCAGCCAGTGTCCGCCGCCGCGGGGCGCGATGCGCTGGTGGTTCACCCAGTAGCCGGCGAGGTCGCGGCGCCAGTCTAGCGTCTGGCCACCGGCGAGGGTCAGTACGCCGCCGGCCAGACGGTTGAGGGTCCGTGCCAGCCACCAGGCACGCTGCGCCTGCGATTCGCGCCAGAAGAGCAGATCGGGCGAGGACCACGCTGCGGCCACGGAGGCGAGCGGCCGGCGGAGCAGCGGGGCGGGCAGTCCACGGTGCGCCGCCCGCAGCAGATCCTCGACCGGATGGCCGCTCTCAGCCGGTGCCGGCTCCGGCGGGGGAATGCCGTCCAGGGTTCGCACCTCGTGCAGCACGAGTTCCACCAGCAGATTCGAGAAGGCGGCTGGCGGCGGATCCAAAATCGTGGCCGTCGGCGCGTGAGGCGCGCCGCCCAGGTGGTGGAGAGCCAGCGCGCGCCAGGCGGCGGCGCGCGCACTCTCCGGCGTGGCGGGAGCAGGCGCCGGCGTGGTCCGCATCCAGGCGATGGCACGGGCCACGGCCGCCTCGTGCGCAGCGGGCGCCGGGGCGCCGTCGCCGCTCAAGGCGAGCGCACAGACAGCCGTCAGGTAGAGATTCGATCCGTCCCAGCTCCCCCCGGACGCCTGTTGTGCCAGCAGCCAGAGCTGCGCCCGGTCGATGGCGGCGTCGGTCTCGTTCTGCACGGAACGCGTCAGGGGACCGCTGCCGAAACGGCGCGGCGGAGCGGCGGCGTACACCGGCTGTCCGACCGCCAGCAGCAGGAGGGCCAGCAGGGCTGCCGCGCGGCAGTTGAACATGGACAAAACCCCGATCATCATTTATCCTGTGGCCCCATTCTACCGCCTTGTTGGCGGGAATGGAAAGCGGGATATTCGCATGACGGCATGGATCGCCATCTTCTGGCTGGCCGCCTGGACCCTCGTGCCCGGGCTGGAACTGCGCGCCTCGATCCCGATCGGCTTCTTCCATCAGGAGATCGCCACGGTTCTGGGACGCCCCCTTGTGGTGGTGGCCTGTCTCGTTTCGAATGTCGTCCTGGGCATGCTGGTCTTCTGGTGCATGGGGCCGGTCGAGCGCGTTATGCGGCGCTGGGGCTGGTTCGACCGGCGCGTCTGGCCCTTCATCGCGCGCGCCCAGCACAAGCTGCATCCCTACGTCGAGAAGTACGGCGAATGGGGAGTCGCGGTTTTCATCGGCGTGCCGCTGCCCGGCACCGGCGCCTACACGGGAGCCTTCGGCTCCTACCTGCTGGGCCTCGACCGGCGCAAGTTCTGGATCGCCAACGCGCTCGGCGTCCTGATGGCCTGTGTCATGGTCACGGCGCTCTGCGTGCTGATCGACCAGGGCGTGGTGGCGGAGGAGAGCTGGCTGCGCCGGCTCTTCCTGAAGACAAACGGCGGACACGCCTAGAGGAGCAAGCACCATGCAGATGATCGACTACAAGGGATGGCAATCGATCCGCCTGGCCAACCGGCAGGTGGAACTGGTCGTGACGCGCGACGTGGGACCGCGCATCCTGCGCTTCGGATTCATCGGCGGGCCGAACATCTTCGCCGAACTCGAAGGCCAGATCGGCGGACGCGGCGAGTCGGAGTGGATGAACCGCGGAGGGCACCGCCTCTGGATCGCCCCCGAGGCCGCGCCCTGGAGCTACGAGCTCGACAACGAGCCCTACGCGGTCGCCGAGGCCATCCCGAACGGCGTGCGCACCGTGCAGGCGCCCGGCCCGCTCACGGGGATCGAGAAGCAGATGGAGATCACGCTCGATCCGGAACGCAACGTGGTGAACGTCCGCCACACGCTGACCAACCGCCGCGCAACGCCCGTGCGATGTTCCGTCTGGACCCCCTCGGTCATGGGCCCCGGCGGCCAGGCGATCCTGCCGCTGCCCGCCAAGGTGCCGCATACCGAGTGCCTGGTGCCGACGCAGAACTGGAGCCTCTGGTCCTACACCGTGCTCAACGATCCGCGCTTCACCTTCGGGCGCGACTACATCTTCTTCCGCCAGGATGCCGCCCGCGGCCCCAACAAGATCGGCCTGCGGCAGCGCGAGGGCTGGGCCGCCTACCAGCGCGAGGGCATGCTGTTCGTCAAGTATTTCGACTGCGTCGCCGACGCCGAGTATCCGGACGGCAACGTCAACTGCGAGTGCTTCTCCAACGAGGAGATGCTGGAGGTCGAGAGCCTCGGGCCGCTGGTGTCGCTGCGGCAGGACGAGTCGGCCAGCCGGACCGAGACCTGGAAACTCTTCGCCCCCGTGGCGCGCTGCGAGTCCGAAGCGGATGCCGACCGCTGGATCAAACCCCTAGTCTGAGGAACCCATGCCGATCTACGAATACCGTTGCCGTGCCTGCGGGCACGCGTTCGAGCACCTGGCCCGCACGCGCGCCGATGTGCCGGCCGCCTGCGTAAAATGCGGGGCAGCGGCACCCGTCAAGCAGCTCTCGACCTTCGCGGCACGCTCCGATACCGCCGCCGGCAAGGCCTGCGACGCCTGCCCGTCCACCGCGGCCTGTCCCACGGCCGGCCACGGCTGCTGCGGCGGCGCCTGCAGCCACGGGCATTGAACCCCTCCCCGAACAGACGAAGCCATGGCGCCTGACGCAGCCCACG
>CAYPJN010000434.1:0-2625 GCA_964411055.1 uncultured Lentisphaerales bacterium
ACGGGCCCTACCGCTTTGTGCGCAACCCGATGTACCTGGCGCGCTACGTCCTGGTGCTGGGCGCCGTGCTGATGCTCGACCCGACCCGGCCCTGGCGCTGGACGGCGCCCGCGGCGCTGACCCTGGTCTACCTCTTCTTCATGCACAACCGCGTGCGCCGCGAGGAGCGCAAGCTCGCGCCGCTCTTCGGCGCAGCCTACCAGCGCTACCTGCTCGCCGTGCCGCGCTTCGTGCCCGCCCGCCGGCCCTATCCCGAGGGCCGCACGCGATACTGGAACCCGGCGGCCTTCAGGCGCAATCATGGCGCGCGCAACCTGGCGGTGGTGCTGACCGGGCACGCCTTCGCCTATCTCGCCGTCTACCACCTCCTGCCGCGCTGGACGGGAGGCTGAGCACCGGACGACCGCTGCCAGCCAGGCGCAACATGGATTCTGTCTACGAAAAAACCCTGACCGCCGCCAGCCTGCATGCGCTGTGGGCCGTGGCCGCCGAACTGGCCGCACGCTACCGCGACAAGGGCGGCGTGATCGCCCTGCACGGCGAGCTGGGCGCGGGCAAGACCGCGCTGGTGCAGGGTCTGGCAGCCGCGCTGGGCGTCGCGCAGCCCGTCACCAGCCCGACCTTCGCGCTGGTGATTGAGTATCCCCTTCCCGGCGGACGCCGCCTCGTGCACATGGACCTGTACCGGCTGAAGAATCCCGAAGCGCTGGAAGAGATCGGTTTCACGGAGTATCGGGAGTCGGACGACATCATCGCCATCGAGTGGGCCGAGCGCGCCGGCGGTCTGCTGCCGCCATCCACCCTGCACATCGACATCCGCCTGGCGGACGCATCGTCCGCGACACGGCTGCTTAAGTTCAGCGTTCAGCGTTGAGCGCTCAACGCTCAAGTCATCAGGCGGCCGAGGAGGGCGATGCAGGCGGTGTCAGTGCGCAGGATGCGGGGCCCGAGCGAGAGGCGCATGAAGCCGCGCGTTTCGATCTGCTCCAGTTCGTAGCTGGTCCAGCCGCCCTCGGGGCCGATGGCCAGCAGCGGACGCGGCGGACCGCCGCTTCCCGCCGCCGCCGCTCCGTTCACTCCTGTATGCGCCGTTTCCGACATAGTCGCCGTAGCCGTTGCCGTCGCGGGGCCGGGATGGGCGAGGAACTTGGGACTGCCGGCGTAGTCCCGCGCCAGCTCGTCCTCCACAAAAGCCTTGAAGCTCCGGCGGATCCGGACCTCGGGCAGGCGTGTCGCGCCGGCCTGCTCGAGACCCTCGGTCAGCAGCGGCGTGTTGACGGCGGGATCGAGCCAGTGGGTGTCGAAGTAGCAGCGCTCGACGCGCGCGGCGTTGATCAGGATGATCCGCCCGACGCCCAGCGCGGCGAGCTGCGCCCAGAGCCGCCCGAGCACCTTCGGCCGCGGCAGCGCCAGCAGCAGGTCGATCCAGGGCTCCGGCGCCGGCTGGTCCAGCACGACCGACAGGCGCGCCTCGTCGCCGTCAAGCGACGTGACGCGCGCCGTTCCCAGCAGGCCGCCGATCTCGCCGACCCGCAGGGTGTCGCCGGGCCTCGCCCGCAGCACCTCGCGGATGTGGCGCGCGCGGCGGCCGCGGAGCGCGACGGTTTGGCCGTCGCGCTCGCCGGGCTCGAACAGGATGCGGTTCATGGGGTTTGTGCCGCCCGCGCGGCTCGCGACCGGGTCGATTCAGCCGATGCCACCGATTCAATCGAGGAAGACGCCCGGCGCGATCGCGCGCCAGCGGCTATTTCGGCTCCAGGTCGAGGCTCAGGTCGTCGAGATCGATGGTACCCTCGAAGACCGTCTTGACGGGGCCGACGAGCGTCATGCCGGTGCATTTGCGCGTGCGCCAGTCGCCGTCCACGTGCAGTTCGAAGCCCGTGGAGGTGGTGATGGCGACCGGCAGCGTGCAGTCGCCGCGCTCGATCGCGATGACCGCCGCCGCGACCGCACCCGTGCCGCAGGCGCCGGACTCGGCCTCGACCCCGCGCTCGTAGGTGCGCATCTGGATGCGGTTGGCCGGGCAGTACTTGACGAAGTCGACGTTCGTCCCCTGCGGCGCGAAGACGGCGTGCTGGCGTATCAGGCTGCCGTAGCGCGCGACGTCCAGTTCCGCCAGGTCGGCCACGGGCACGACGAAGTGCGGCACGCCCACGGTGATAGCATGGCCCTCGAAGTTCCGCCCGTCGGCCTCCACGGCCAGGTCGTAGCGGCGCCCGGAGGGCTCGGGCATCCAGAGCTTGACGCCGGATTCGAGGATCTCGGCGTCAACCAGCCCCGCCAGCGTCTCCATGGTCATCGACTTGCCGGCGGCGCCGAGACGGTTGGCGAAGGCCGCGCTGCAACGGGCACCGTTGCCGCAGAGCTCGACCTCCGTGCCGTCGGGGTTGAGGAAGCGCATGCGGAAGTCGGCGCGTTCCGAGGGCTGGATGAGGATGATGCCCTCGCAGCCGACGCCCATGCGCCGCGTGGCGAGGGCCGCCATGCGCAGGTAGTCCTGCCAGGGAACGGTCAGGGCGCGGTCGTCGATCATGACGAAGTCGTTGCCCGCGCCGTGCATCTTGGTGAAGGAGATCGTCATGGCTGGAAGATCCTCCGGAGCCAGTCCTGCGCGTCGAGCGCGTT
>CAYPJN010000435.1:0-2601 GCA_964411055.1 uncultured Lentisphaerales bacterium
GAAGCGCCAGCCGTCGAAGTTCACGGCCAGGTCGGCGGGCCAGTCGTTGTAGCCGCCGCTCGAGCGCCACTGCCGGCCCTCGGCATCCTGGATCTCGAAGTAGATCCGGCCCCAGTTGGAGTTGCCGCGCACCCACATGCCGATGGTATGCGGGCGTCCGGCCACGGCGGCCGGCTGGCGCAGCGCCAGGGTGGCGTACTCCTGCACCAGGGCCGGGAGATGGGCGGACGGGTGCAGTTCAAGCTCGAGACAGGCGCCCATCTCGGGATCCACGACTTCCCGCAGGGTGAAATTGCCGCGGCGCGCGAAGGCGCCCTCGAGCGGATCGGCCGCCCGCATGACGGCCGGCGCGAGGAGCGCCGCCAGCGCGAGCGCGCCCGCGCGCGGCAATCGATGGCAGACAGCACGCATGGTCACCCTCCCGCATCGCGCGGGCATCGCCGGCGCCAGATCCGGCAAGGAGAGCATTGCAGAAGGCGGGCCGGATGTCAATTGCGGGTCAATTGCGCGAAAAGCGTTCTTTACTCCGGCGGATCGCTCTGCTTCAATATTTATCTTTTAGCGCGCGCCAGGCGCCCCGCCGTTCCATAGGGCGCGACAGGTCTTTAACGTGCATCTCAAGTCTTTGGAAATGACGGGCTTCAAGAGCTTCGCCGACCGCACGAAGCTGCATTTCGAGCCCGGACTGATAGCCATCGTCGGGCCGAACGGCTGCGGCAAGAGCAACGTCTCCGACGCCATCCGCTGGGTGCTCGGCGAGCAGCGCCCCACAGCGCTGCGCGGCGCCAAGATGCTGGATGTGCTCTTCAACGGCACCGACGCCCGCCCGGCGATGAACATGGCGGAGGTCAGCATCACCTTCGCCGACTGCGACCAGGTCCTCGACGCGGAGTTCAACGAGATCACGGTCTCGCGGCGCATTTTCCGCTCGGGCGAGGGGGCCTATTTCATCAACAAGAACCCCTGCCGGCTGCGCGACATCCAGCGCCTCTTCATGGGCACGGGCATCGGCACCAACAGCTACTCGGTGATGGCCCAGGGGCAGATCGACGCCATTCTCTCCTCGCGCCCCGAGGACCGCCGCGGCATCTTCGAGGAGGCCGCCGGCATAACCAAGTTCAAGGCCGACCGCAAGGAGGCCCTGCGCAAACTGGAGCAGACCGAGGCCAACCTGCTGCGCCTGGCCGACGTCATCCGCGAGGTCAAGCGCCAGATCGGCTCCCTGCAGCGCCAGGCCGGCAAGGCGCGCCGCTACCAGGATCTGAAGGACGAGCTGCGCGCGCTCGACATCTTCGTCACCCGCCGCCGCCTGACGGCCCTCGACGCGCGGCTCCGCGAGCTGGACGCCGCGCTGGCCGATCTCGCCGGACGCGCCGCCGGAGGCCAGGAAGCCGTGGCGGCGGCCGAGGCGGCCACCGCCGCCATCCATGCCGAGATCGTGGAGAACGAGCGGCGCATAAGCGAGACGGGCGAGTCCGCCGCCCAGGACGCCGGCAAGCTGGCCCACGCGCAGGAGATGATCACGGTCGGCGAGCAGCGCATCGCGGAGTACCAGGCCTGGTCGGCGCGGGACACCCGCGAGGCGGCCGAGACCCGCGAGCAGCTCGCGGCGCTCCGCGGGCGCTTGGCGGATATGGCCGGGGAGCGCCAGGCGCTGGAGGCGCAGCTCCGCGAGGCGCGCGGACTGCGCGACGGGCTGCAGCAGCGCGTCACGGCCGAGCGCCTGGCGGTCGACCAGCAGCGCCGCGAACTGCAGGCCGAGCGCGACAAGAGCCTGGAGCGCGAGCGCCGCGCCACGCAGCTCCAGAACCGGCTGGCCGGCATGGAGACGCGGCAGCGTGCCGCCCATGTCCAGCGCGAGCGGCTGGCCGCCGAGCAGGCGCATCTCGCCGAGACCGGAGAGGCTCGCGCGCGGCAGCGCGACGCCCTCGCGGCGGCCCTCGAGGCGCTGCGCGCGCAGGAGCAGCAGGACGCCGCCGCCCTGGAGGGCATCGAGGACGGGCGCCGAAGCAACGACGCCGCGCTCCGCGGGGTCCGCGAGTCGGCCGGCAAGCTCAACGCGCAGCGCGCGGCGCGGCGGGCGCAGATCGACCTGCTTAACGAGCAGGAGGCGCGCGCGGAGTCGTTCCCGGGCGGCTCGCGCCTGCTCCTCGACGCCAAAAACCCCCTCAAGCTCGATCCCGGCGTGGTGCTGGGGCCGCTGGCCGCGCAGTTCAAGGCGCCGGCGCGCTACCGGGCGGCCCTCGAGGCCGTCCTGCGCGCCTGGATCGACGCCGTCGTGCTGCGGCAGGCCGGCGATGCCGCCGAAGTGCTGCGCCGCCTTATCGCCCGCGGCGGTTCCGCCTCCGCGCGCGTGATCGCCGCCGACGCGCCCCGCGCGGACGGCGCGCCCGGCGGAGCGGCGCCGGGCGGGCTGACGCGGCTCGCCGCGCACATCGAGGTGGCCGAGGCCTTCGCGCCCGCCGCCCAAACCCTGCTGGACCGCGTCTTCCTCGCGGAGACGCTGGAGCAGGTGCCTACTCCCCTTCCCCAGGGCTCCACCGTGGTGACCCTCGCGGGCACCGTCTTCCATGCCAGCGGCTTCTGCGAGCACTGGATGCC
>CAYPJN010000436.1:0-2582 GCA_964411055.1 uncultured Lentisphaerales bacterium
GTGGCATCCATGCCGCCACCGGCGTCGCCGGTCTGCGACGCGCGGAGCGCGGACGTCGCGCGGTCGAGCAACCGCTGCCAGTGTCTGCGCTCCTTGATCGACTCCTTGGCGATTGTCCTCAGTTGGAAGGAACGGACATCTTCGCATAATCCGCCAGCGGAGTTGGCGACTTGCCGAGCTGCTTTTTTGAATCGCGCAAGACCTTCATGCCCTCGATAAGGAAAAGGTCGGGATCGCCGCCCGTGTCAAGATTCGCGAGGAAATGTCCGATCTTCCGGCCTCTCGGCAGGCGTTGCCCGCCCACCGCGCGGCCGCGCTACCGCACCAACAACAGCGTAGCTCTGCTGGCCTGGTTCTCGAAGCACCCGATGTCGACGAAGGTGCGGTGATCCACGCGGGGCTTGCCATCGAGATCCAGCGCGTCGGCCATCCAGGCGGCATAAAGACCCACGTCACGGCAGGGAGAGGTCGAAGCGAGGCGGTAATCGCCGGCCGCGTAGTCCTGGAAGAGGGGATCTTCCGTGACGCAGTCGGTCGCGCCGGCAGGCAGCGCGATGAGCGGGGTCATCGAGCAGTTGACGAGGTTGAGCGTGCCGAGGGCGCGCCATTCGGCGAGATACTCGAGCCCCTCGGTGGCGATCCCGCAGGCGTTGCCGAAGAAGATTGTGTTCTGGACGTTGGCCGTTCCACTGCCGACAAAGATGCCTCCGCCGCCGTATGTATTGTGGATTGAAGTGGTGACCGACGCCTGCGCCAGGTTGGCGGCCACGGTGCAGTTGCGGATCGTGAACGTGCCGTCGACTGCGATCCCGCCTCCGGCGTAGTTCGTGTTGCAGCAGATGAGCGAGTTCTCAATCACGCCGGCAATGCCGTAGACCCCTCCGCCGATGTCGGAATACTGCGACATGGACCCCGCGTTGCGGTCTATGACGCAGCGGTTCACGCGGGCGGCGGCGCCGTTGAGCGTGACTCCGATGCCGCGGGCATGGTTGATGGAGGCGCCCGTGTAGCGGTTGTCCGTCACGCGGCACTCCTCGATCGTGCCGCCGAGCGAATCAATGACCACCGCGCCGCGGGCCAACACCTCCACGTCGGAGCGGAATCCCGACAGGGTCATCCGCGACACGCACGCGCCCGGATCGTTCACGTATAACAACGAGGCCCGCGTGTGCCGCGCCCGGACGACGGTCTGGTCGATGCCCTTGCCGGTGAGGGTGAGCGCGCGTGTGATATCGAGACGCGAGGTCACGGGGAACGTGCCCGCGTCGAGCCAGATCTCCGTCCCTTCGATCGCCATCGCCACGGTTTCGTGCAGATTCGTCGAGGCGCACGCCCAGCCGTCGTACGGGAACGCCGCGGCGGCGTCGTTCGCCGGGCCGGGCTCCTTGACGTAGAGGTTCCTGGGGCAGGCGTAGAAACAATCGGTTTCCGAGAAGGAGACGCTCCCGCCGCCGGAGACGGACGCGGTGACGGAAACGGAGTAGTCGCCCGCCACGGTAGGCGTGAACTCGACCACGGCGCCGGTCTTCGCCGTGGTGCCGCCGAGCCGGTTGGTGAAAATCCAGGCATAGCTCACCTCCGCCCCCTCTTCGAGACCCGAAACCGACGCGGTGAAAACGGCGGCGTCTCCCACAAACCCGTTGCCGGTGGCGGGGCCTTCGAAGGCCACCGTGAACGCGCTCGATTCGAACTCATAGCAGCCGATGTCCACCGACGCGCCGGACACCCGGTTGCTGCCGTCGAGATCGAAGGCGGCAAGCCCTTCGTAGCTGACGCCCGCATCCTTGGTCTGGGAACTCGATAGCGGATGGAAGTCGTTGTTGTCCGCGTCCTTGAACACGGGGTCGATCAGCAGGCAGTCGCCGCCGATGTACGCGTTGGTGGCAACGGCGGTCGGGAACGAGCAGGCTGTGAACGTAGGCTTCACGGTCGAGCCGGACCATTCCGGAACCCCCACCGTGGTATCGGATGCCGAACTTGTGTTGAGCGCGAAGACGCAGTTGACAAACTGTGCGGCGGCGCTCGTGAAGTAGACGCCGCCCGCGGTTGAATACGAGAAGTTCTTCACGAAGTTGCAGTTGCGCACCTGCACCGCGCCGGCCGCATAGATACCGCCGCCATACTGGGCGGGGCCGTTGCCGTAGACAAGGCACTCGTCCACAATCCCGGCGGAAGCGTAGATGCCGCCGCCGTAGTCGCCGTTGGTGCCGCCGGTGCGGACATTGCCGTCGATGATGCAATGATCCACCAGCCCCGGTCCCACCATCGCGACACCGATGCCGAAAGTCCAGTTGTTCTGGAGCGTGCCGCCTGTCACGCGGCAGTTGCGGAGGGTGCCGCCCAACGTCATGATGTAGACGCCCAGACCGTGGATACCTTCCGTCCCGCCCGAATTGCCGCCCCTCACGGTGAGCCCCTCCACCAGGTCGTCGGGATGGTTGAGATATAGGCAGCGTTTCTTCGAGACGGTCTGCTTGATGATCGTCTTGTCGATACCGGCGCCCTTAAGCGCCATGCCCTTTCCGAGCGTGAGCTGGTCGGTGATCTCGAAGGTGGCCTCGGCAAGGTTGATCTCCGTGCCG
>CAYPJN010000437.1:0-2572 GCA_964411055.1 uncultured Lentisphaerales bacterium
TCAGATTGTAGGCCGTGACCACCTCGACCCGCAGCGGGCCATCCTGCGTGGCCGCGCGCAGGGACACGCCCAACAAGCAAGCCACGAAAAACCCCGCCAGCCACAACCGAACTCCCCCATTCCCATTACAGCAAAGATTCATATTGACCCCCCGCAACAGTATGTCCTGCGAGGCTCCTTGCTGGAAGGCATGCTGCGAAGCCTCACAAGAACATCATCATTATGCCTACATCGAACGTTCGTGTCAAGGTGCCCGATGCCTCCTTCTGCGGGTTAGGAGTGTTAGGAGTGTCGGGTTAGGAGTTGACTTCGCGGGAACCGGTTGCTATCAATTTGGCTGATTCCCACCCGCCGCATCAGCCGGAGGAGAGCCCGCCATGGATCCCGCGCCGACCAATCAATGGAAAATCCTCTACAATACCTTCGACGGCCTGCAGCGCCGGGCGGTGGAACTGGTTCACAAGCAACTGGGCGCCCGCGTTCTCCGGGATGGAAACACCTACACCCTGCATACCCTGGCCATCGAGCCGGAAGGCGCCCCCCTCGCGCGGAACACCGTGGTGGTGGGGCGCCATGACCAGTCGCCCCTCGTCCGGGCGCACATCGGCCGCCACGAGATCCCGAAGGGCGGCTATGCGGTGCGCGTCCTGGCCAACCCGGAACACCCGGACGGCAACCTGGTGCTGATCACCGGCGAGGGGGACCGCGAGCTGTACTACGGCGCCGCCGATTTCGTGTTCGACTACCTAACGGAGGCCGCGCCCCGCAACAGCAGCGTGCGCAACACCTGGGACACCTTCGCCAAGCCGCTGCCCGTCCATTTCCGCGCCTCCGCTCCCGCCATCCGCACCCGGGGCGTCTGGACCTGGGCCCACCCCATCAACGACTACCGCGCCTACATCGAGAACTTGGCCAACCTGCGCCTGAACCAGCTTACGCTCTGGAATGACTATCCGCCCCTCAACGCCGCCGACATCATCGCCCATGCCCACAGCTACGGCATAAAAGTCATCTGGGGCTTCGCCTGGGGCTGGAGCACCCGCTGCGGCGGCATCGACCTCGACCGGCTACCGGCCCTGACAGCGCAGGTGGCGGAGACCTTCCGGCGCGACTACGCGCCGCTCGGCGTGGACGGCATCTACTTCCAGTCCTTCACCGAGCTGCACCAGGAGACCATCGGCGGCCGGCTGATCGCCCCGGCCGTCGTCGGTTTCGTCAACGCCACGGCGGCCAAGCTGTACCGCACGCACCCGGATTTGAAAATCCAGTTCGGACTGCACGCCACCTCGGTACGCAAGCGCCTCGGCGACATCGCCCACATCGACCCGCGCATCGAGATCGTGTGGGAGGACTGCGGCCCCGCGCCCTACAGCTACTTCCACGGCGAGCAGGACGAAGCCGCCTTCGCCGACAATGTCCGTTTCACCGACCAGATGCTCGATCTGCGCCCGGACGGCAAGTCCGGCCTGGCGTACAAGGGCCACGTCGTGATGGACTGGACCCGGTTTGTCCACCAGAGCGGCCCCTACATCCTGGGCGAGGCCTCGCGGGAGCTGATCCGCCACGACGTGGAGATGCTGGTTCCCCTGTGGCGCGTGGTGCAGGCCGACTGGCTGAAATACGGCGAGCAGACCCACCGCATGACGCGCCACATCGCCGACAAGACCGGGGGCGACACCGACATTTGCATCGTGGGCAACTTCGCCGGCGGCTGCTGGTATTCGCTGGCCCTCACCGCGCAGATGCTCTGGGATCCCCGCGAATCCTACGCCGACACCTGCGCCCGCGCCGCCCGCCGCAGCGACGTGACCTTCGCCTGAAATCCGCCGCCGGAGTTCCGCGCTCCGGGACCATCGCGCCTTCCAGGGCGAAGGATCTAGCGGACAATAATAACCATGCCGCCGGGCAAGGTCTCGCAGGCGCCGATGTCGACGATCTTGTTGACCAGGCGGGCGTTGCCGCGGTAGTCCTTGGCGTCCGCCATCCAGGCTTCGTTCGCGCCGGCGTTCCTGCAGGGCGAGGCGGGGGCGATCCCGTAGTTGCCCCTTGCGGCGTCCTTGAGCAGCGGATCGCCCGTCACGCAGGCGGTGCCGATGGCGAGCGGCGTGCAGACGTTCCGGAACATCAGCAACTGGTTCGCGGCATTCTGGTCGGTGTAGAGATCGGCGTTGTCGGTGGGCGAACCGCTCTTGGGACTGGCATTGCCCCGGATGATGCAGTTCTTGATGCGGCTGCCGCTCTGCTTCGTATAGACGCCGCCGCCCTGCACGGTGGCGGTGTTGCCGATGATCGTGCAGTTCTCGGCCGTCGCCGCGCCGCTGAAATAGAGCCCTCCACCGAGGTCGCCCACATTGTCCGCAATCACGGAATTGCGGAGTTTCGCGGTGCCGCCCAGCGCCACGATGCCGGAGTAGGAGTTGGACGCCTTGTTCCGGTCGAAGAGGCAGCGGTCGACGAGTCCGGCGGCGGCGTAGAGCTGGCCGTTCTGGGAGGTGATGTTGTTCGTGCACAGCGTCATGCGGCAGTCGTAGAGCGTACCCCCGACGGAGGTGATATGGATCACGCCGCCGGC
>CAYPJN010000438.1:0-2016 GCA_964411055.1 uncultured Lentisphaerales bacterium
CTCGCGCCGCTGCTGCTGGCCTGTGCCACGGGCACGCTCGATCCCGCCACCCTCAAAGTCCGCGATACGCCGTGCGTCACGGTGGTCATGGCCGCCGAAGGCTATCCCGGGGCCTATCCCAAGGGCCGGGAGATCACGGGGCTCGATCAGGCTGACGCGCTGCCGGATGTCTGCGTCTTCCACGCGGGCACCGCCCGCCGCGGGGGGCAGGTCGTCACGACCGGCGGCCGCGTGCTGGCGGTCACGGCGTGGGCCCCGGACATGCGCGCGGCGGTCGACCGCGCCTACCAGGCCGTAGCGCGCATCCGCTTCGCCGGCGCCCATTTCCGCCGCGACATCGCCCGCCGCGCCTTTGACCGGCCGCGGTGACGGCGGGGGCGGCAAGCGCCACCTGGTCCATATCGGACATTGGAGCGCTCAAATATCCAGCGTAGTATAGCGGCGCTCGCTGGGAGATGATGTATGAAAGCCTTGGTTTTGAAGGCCTATGGGCAATTTGCGTTGGAGGACGTTCCCGAGCCGGAGATGGGGCCGGAAGACGTCCTGGTCCGGGTGCATGCCTGCGGCATCTGCGGCAGCGACGTGCATGGCATGGACGGCTCCACCGGCCGGCGTCTGCCGCCGATCATCATGGGCCACGAGGCTGCCGGCGTGGTTCAGGCCGTCGGCGCGCGCGTGGCCGACTGGAAGCCCGGCGACCGTGTGACTTTCGACTCGACGATCTCCTGCGGACGCTGTGGTTTCTGCCGGAGCGGACGCATCAATCTGTGCGACAACCGCCGCGTCCTGGGTGTCGCGTGTGGCGACTACCGCCAGCACGGTGCGTTTGCCGAGTACGTGGCCGTGCCCCGGCATATTCTTTACCGACTGCCAGTCGGATTGGGCTTCGAGCAGGCCGCGATGGTCGAGGCGCTCTCCGTCGCCGTGCATGCGGTCAACCGCACCCCGTTGCGCCTGGGCGACAGCGTGGTGGTGGTGGGCGCGGGCATGATCGGATTGCTGGTGGTGCAGGCGGCACGGGCCGCGGGTGCCGGATGGGTGGCGGCGGTCGATCTGGAAACGGAGCGGCTCGAACTGGCCCGCCGTCTGGGGGCGGATTACTGCCTGAAGGCCGATGCTTGCGACGTGCCGGCCGAAATCCGAAAGCTGACCGACGGGCGCGGCGCGGACGCCGCGCTGGAAGTGGTCGGGGCCAGCGCGTCCGTGAATACGGCGGTGCAGGTCTTGCGCAAAGGCGGCGCCTTGACGCTGGTGGGGAACCTGTCGCCCCAGGTGGAACTGCCGCTCCAGGCCGTCGTCACGCGGGAGCTTTCCGTGTCAGGCTCCTGTGCATCCTGCGGCGAGTATCCGGTTTGTCTGGAACTGATGGCGCGCGGCGCCGTGCAGGTGACGCCGCTGATCAGCGCGGTTGCGCCGCTGGCCGAGGGCGCGGACTGGTTCCGTCGGCTTTATGCCAGGGAGAAGGGTTTGATGAAGGTGATTCTAACGCCTTGTGAAACAACAAGCCATAATCACGAACCAGCGAGGATGCCATGAGCCGGGAGCTGTTTGATTTGAGCGGCCAGGTGGCGCTGATCACGGGGGCCAGCCGCGGTTTGGGCCAGTATTTCGGACGCGCCCTGGCCCGGGCGGGCGCGGATCTGGTGATCACCAGCCGGAATCAAACCGCGCTATCCGGTTTCAAGACGGAAATCGAGGCCTTGGGCCGTCGGGTGGTGGCGCTGGAACTGGATGTGCGGGATCATGACAGCATCCAGCGCATGGCCGATGCGGCGATCCGGGCCTGTGGCCAGATCCATATCTTGTTCAACAATGCCGGCTGCAACGTGCGCAAACATGCGGAGGACGTGACCTGGGATGACTGGAACCTGATTCTGGAAACCAACCTGCGCGGCACATTCTTTGTTTCGCAAGCCATCGCCAGACGCTCGATGATCCCCAACCGGTATGGCCGCATCGTCAACATCGGGTCGGTGACCTGCGTGGCGGGGTACGCCGGACTGGGTCCCTATGGCG
>CAYPJN010000438.1:2026-2565 GCA_964411055.1 uncultured Lentisphaerales bacterium
CAGCCGCGGCGGTGTCCGGCAACTCACCATGAGTCTGGCCGACGACTGGGGCCGCTGGGGCATCACTGTGAACTGCCTCGCTCCCGGCTGGTTCAAGACGGCGCAGAACGCCGTGTTGTATGAACAGCAGGAGTGGGTGGAATACCTGTGCGACCGTATTCCGCTCAAAAGGCCCGGGTTGCCCGAGGATCTGGACGGCGCGGCGGTATTTCTGGCCTCCGCGGCGAGCGCCTACATCACCGGCCAGTTGCTGTTGGTGGACGGCGGCATCTCGACCGGCGCGACCAAAGCGCTGGTGGACGAGTTCATGCGCGAGAAGCAGGGTGCCGGGAAAGAACCATGAGCACATCGCATAAGGGCCTCAACTGATTCCCGTCACGGCGCCGGTGACGGGATCCACCGCGATGCGGCGGAAGTTGGGGTCGGAGGTGGTGCCGGGCATGAGCTTGATGTCGCCGGCCACAGGCACGATCCAGCCCGCCCCGCAATAGGTGAGAATGTCGCGGACCGGCAAGGTCCAGCCGCGCGGACGCCCGACC
>CAYPJN010000439.1:0-2561 GCA_964411055.1 uncultured Lentisphaerales bacterium
GGCGGTGATGCTGTCGATTTTCATGGGCGCGGTCTGGAGTGAGATGAACGGCACTATAAACGGGCCAGGCAGAGGATTCGAGAGAATCGATTGATTCGATTGAATCGATAGAATCGATTCAATCGTTTCTCTCGTTTCTCTCGATTCCCTCGATTTTTTGATTCCATCGGTTCCCTCGATGCTCTCGCCCGCCTGGGCACCCGCCATCCGGATCCTCAGTCCGCCGCCCCGGGCGGCGCGTCGATTCGTCGCCAGCGGCATTCGGACTCCTCGGGCCCCTCCTCCTGCTCGAACCGGTGGCGCCACCGCCGCTGGAACCGGAGACCGTTGCGCACCACGACGGCCGCGTTGCGGATCGACGGGGATCCCTGCGTGGTCACGCTCTCGTGGTGGTACATCTCCGCCGCCGGCTCGTACCAGGCCTCCCAGCCCGCCTCCCGCAGCCGGTAGCAGAGGTCGAAATCCTCGAACTGCACGGGATTGAAGACCTCGTCGAACCCCCCGTACCGCTCGATCAGCGCGCGCCGCACCATCAGGCAGGCGCTGATCAGACACTGCACCGGCTCGGCCCGGTTCCAGCGCGGCGTGTCGCGCGCCTCCCCCCGTCCCCGGAAGCAGACATGTCCGCGCCGCGAAATGCCGACTCCGGCGCACTGGATGGGGTATGGCGACCAGGGATAGATCAGCTTACCTCCCGCCAGGCCGGCGTGCGGCGTCGACTCGATCCGCATCCGCAGGCGCGCCAGCCAATCCGGCACGCAGGGCCGGACATCGTTGTCGGCAAAGACGGCATACGTGCCGCGCGCCAGCGCCAGCGCCTGGTTGCGCGCCGTGCTGCAGCCGATGTTCGCCGCATTGCGGATGACCTGCACCGCCAGCCCCGCCTCGCGACCGATGGCCGGCAGTTCCGCCTCCAGCCACGGCCCCGATCCGTCCGTCGAGCCGTTGTCGACCACGATCAGTTCCGCCGGACCGTCCAGCACGCTCTCCCGCGCCAGCGCCGCCAGGCAGGCGCGGGTCACCGCCAGCTTGTTGAAGGAGAGGACGATGATCGAGTAACGCATGGCGTCAGACGCGCGTGGCCAGATCGCGCGCCGCCGCGGCGATCGCCGCCGCGCCGGGCATCAGCGCCGCCTCGAGCGTCCGGGCCGACGGAACCGGGCAGTCGGGCATCGCCAGCCGCTGGACGGGAAAATCGAGCCCATCCGGGAGCCGCTCGGCGAGCTGCGCCGCGATCTCGGCGGCAACGCCGCCGGTGCGCGGGCCCTCCTCGGAGATCAGCACGCGGCGCGTCTTGCGCGCGGAGGCCAGCAGCGTCTCCATATCCAGCGGCGCCAGCGAGCGCAGATCGACGACCTCGGCCGCGATCTCCTCGCCGGCCAGCGATGCGGCGGCGCGCTCCGCCTCGAAGGCCATCCATGACCAGGCGATGATCGTCACGTCGGTGCCCGGTCGGGCGACGCGCGCCAGCCCCGGGGCCACCGTCGACACGGGGGCCTCCGGCATCTCCCACCGCAGCGGGTAGAGCAGCTTGTGTTCTAGGAAGAGCACGGGATTGGGGTCGCGGATCGCCCCCTGCAGCAGCGCAGCGAAATCGACGCCGGTCGCGGGCGCCACGATCTTGATGCCGGGAATCCCGAAAAAGAGCCGTTCAAGGCATTGCGAGTGGGTCGCGCCATAGCTTCGGCCCGCGCCCATAGGCGTGCGTATCACCAGCGGACAGGCGAGCCCGTAGACATAGTGCAGCTTGGCCGCCATGTTCACGAGCTGGTCGACCGCCAGCGTGATGAAGTCCATGAACATGATCTCCACCACCGGATGCAGGCCCGCCACCGCGGCGCCGATGGCCGCCCCGACAAAGCCCGGCTCGGAGATCGGCGTGTTGCGCACGCGCTCGCCGCCGAACTCCGCCAGCAGCCCGCGGGTCACGCCGAACGATCCGCCATAGGCCCCAATGTCCTCGCCCATGAGCAAGAGGGCGGGATCGCGCCGCAGTTCCGCCGCCAGCGTTTCGCGCAGGATCTGGGTAGTGGTCAACGCGCTCACGCGAACACCCCCTCGCTGGCCGCCGCGGGATCGGGTTCGGGGCTCGCCTCGGCAAAGGCGATGGCCGCCGCCACGCGGGCCGCGGCCGCCGCCTCATGCTGCGCCTGGCCGGACGCGTCGAGCAGCCCCGCTGCACGCAGGCGCCCGACCAGGCGGGCGATCGGCTCCTGCTGCCAGGCGGTCTGCTCCTCCTCGCGGGTGCGGTACTCGCGGCGGTCGCCGCGCGAATGGCCGGAAAGCCGGTAGGTGCGGCATTCGAGGAGCGCCGGGCCCTCGCCCCGGCGTGCCCGCGCCGCCAGCGCGGCGACGGCATCATGCACCGCCTCGACGTCATTGCCGTCCACGCGCATGCCGGGGATGTCGTAGGCCGCGGCCCGTTCCGCCACGCTTGTCACGCTCACCCCGCAGGCCTCGGGTGTCGACATCGCATACCCGTTGGCCTCGCAGAGCGCGATCAACGGCAGGCGCCAGAGCGCGGCCAGGTT
This sequence comes from uncultured Lentisphaerales bacterium, assembly GCA_964411055.1. GTDB lineage: Bacteria > Verrucomicrobiota > Kiritimatiellia > RFP12 > JAAYLN01 > JAAYLN01. Next base: position 2,532 of record CAYPJN010000439.1, read on the forward strand.
GAGGCTCTCGTGGATGATTCCCTGGCTGGA
>CAYPJN010000440.1:0-2557 GCA_964411055.1 uncultured Lentisphaerales bacterium
GAGAGGTGGAAGTCCGCGCTCCCGGCGTCAACGAACTGCGGATCCGAGGCGCTGTTGAAGATGCCGTAGATTATGGCGACATCGATGACGTTGGTGTTGAAGGTGCCGCCCGTCACGTAGCAACTGCCGAGGGTGCCGCCTGCGGGGCCGTTGCCGTAGAAGATATTGTCCACGGTGACGCCGCCCGACTGGTTGACACCCGAGCAGCCCGTGGTGTCGCCAATGACGACATTGCCGTAGACGGTGCAGTAATAGGTGCTGCCGGCGGTCTTGTAGAGTCCGGCCGAGAGGCTGCTGGCAGTGTTGCCGTATACGAGGCAGTTCGCCACCGTGCCGCCCGTCTGGTAGATGCCGCCGATGGATCCACGCGTGTTGTCGTGGACGCGGGTTTTCTCGAGCACGCCTGTGCCCAGGATCTGGACGATCGCGCTGCCGTACGCCGGAGTGTTGTGGCTATAACCTCCATCGCAATGGTGGAAGTCGCAACCGGTGGCGACGCCGCCCGAAAGGTAGAGTGCGTTCGCGCAGCTGTAGGTGTTGTTTGCGGTGCAGTGGTCGATCTCGGTCGACTCAAGGCGTCCGCCCGACATATTGACGCCCGCGCCGTAGCAGTAGTTGACCGTGCTTGCGCAATAGGCGAAGCGGCAATGGCGAATGACGCCTTTCGACATCATCGCGCCGCAGCCCGAGGCGATGGCCCGGGTGTTGGTGACGGCGACACCGTCCAAAACCGCGCCGGCGCTCTGGAGGTAAAAGGCCCGGGGCGACGTCGGGCGCGCGTTGAAGAAAGTGGATCCGGCGCCGGCACCGACGATTTCGACAGGCGTGGAGACCGTGATCGTCTTGTCGAGTGTATAGCCGCCGGCGGCGATTTCGACCCGGGTCGTGATTGTGGCCGCCTTCCACACGGCCTTGAAGGCCTCGGAAAGCGAATTCGTCGCGGTTCCGGGCGTCGCGTAGGGAAAGACTCCCGACCCCGTTGTATTCACGTAGTTTGTGAGCGGGCAGATCGCAACCAGGTCGGCACGCTCCGCCGTGGCGGTCTCATTGCCGTTCGTCACGACGAGCTTGAAGGAGTGGCGACCAGGGGCAAGTCCCCCGAAAGTCGCGTCGCGATCGGTCGAGGCGACATCGACGGCGCCGTCGACGTACCAGGCGAAGGACGCACCAGCGGCATTCTGGCCAAGGGCGAGGCCGTGGAGCGTGACGGCCGCATCCTGGGGATAGCGTGACTGGAAAGACTGAATCGCGGCGACAAGGGTTGCGGACGGGGCCGCGAGCTCGTAGGCGCCGACACTCGGCGCGATGGCGCTGCGCGCCGTGCCGTCGAAGTCGTCCGGCACTGAGGTAATGGGCGCGCCGGCCCCGGCTGCCGCGGAAGAGGCGTCCGCAAGATGGAAGTCGGCATTGGCTGCATCCACGAACCGCGGATCGCTCTCGATGTTGCCGACGCCCAGCAGGGCCGCCAAGTCGACGACGTTGGTATTGAAGGTGCCGCCCGTCACGTAGCAACTGCCGACGGTGTTGCCCGCGAGGCCGTTGCCATAGATGATGTTGTTGGCTGAAACACCACCCGACTGATTGAGTCCCGAAAGACCCCTGTCGTCACCTGAGAGCACGTTGCCAACGATGGTGCAATGATGGGTGGAGCCACCTATCTTGTAGAGTCCGGCGGCGGAGTACCTCGCCGTGTTGGCGTAAATGAGGCAGTTGCGCATCGTGCCGCCGTCCTGGGCGACGCCACTGATGCCGCCCTTGTCGTTGTGGTGTACGCGCGACTTCTCGAAGGTGCCGCTCTTCAAGTAGACGATGGCGCTGCCATTGCCCGGAGTGCCGGAATCATAGCCGCCGTTGCAATCATGGATGTTGCAACCCGAGACATAGCCACCGTCGATATACAAGGCATTGCCACGGGAATACAGGTTCATGGCCTTGCAGTTGGCGATCTCGCAATCGAAGACAAAACCGCCCGTCTTGACGTAGATGCCGCCCGCATGGACGGAGTTGCCGCTCGTCTGGCAGTACTTGACACAGCAATTCGTCGCGGTGCCCGCCGTAATGCTAATGCCCACGCCCGTCACCGAGCTGGTGTTGTTGGAAAGCATGAGGCCCGAGACCGTCGAAGTTGCCGAGGTCAGAATCACAAGCGGCTGGCCCAGCGCCGCGCCGCCGGGGTTTCCGATGAGGCTCGTGACGGCGGGACCCGCGCCGATGACCGAGACACCAGCCGCGGGCGCGAGAGACCCGGTCAACTGGTAGTCGCCTGCGCCGACGGAGATGGTCACCCGCTCGCCGGGGTTCGAGGCGACGATTTCCGACGCCTTCGCGTTCGCCGCGCCGACCGTGAGGAAGGGAAGCGAGGGATCGGCCGCGGCCGCCGCGTCATTGCCCGTCTTCGCGACGGTCAGCGTCGTGTCGGCCATCGCCGCAAGGCCCAACACCGCGGCGGAGACCGCAAGAAGCATGCGCATGATATTCATAACGGCTTCCTTTGTTGCTGATGATGAAACCGCCCCACTCTTCAATGAAACCACCCCGATCTTCAACAATAGAATAT
>CAYPJN010000441.1:0-2556 GCA_964411055.1 uncultured Lentisphaerales bacterium
CGGACTACTTCCGCGAGGCCTGCGAGGTCATCCTGCGGCACCCGCGCTTCGCCGGTCTGGCGCTGTGGCAGCTCTTCGACACCCGCACCTATGTCAATGTGGGATCGGTCCGCACCAAGCCGCTGGGCTTCAACTTCGCCGGCCTGCTGGACGCCTACCGCCGTCCGAAACTGGCCTTCGAGACGGTACGCGAATGTTTTCAGCGGCTCAGGTGATGCGTCGGCCGCGGTGGCCGCGCATGGCATGACGTTCTGGCTGTGATCCTGCGGGAGGCGCCCATTTTGCCGTCAAGCGTAAAAACTGGAACATGGCAGGCGTTTGAAAAGCTAAGCCGGTGTCTATCGCTGCTGGCAGCGCTCGCATTCCTCTATGCCCTCTGGCTTGGCGGGGGACGCGAATGGAACAGCCAGATGGGCCAGTACTGGGCGCGCCTGCCCCCCTGGCTCGCCAACCTGCGGATCGATCTGCTCGGGCTCTCGCTCTCCGGCGCGCTGCTGTTCCGAACCGGCGGGGAGCGGTGGCGCCGCCGGCTGCCGCTGTTGCTGGGCCTGCTGCTGGCGGTGGCGCAGGCCGCGTGCCTCTGGGCGGCCCGCGACTTCGTGTGCGGCACGCTGCCCTGGGGCATCGACCATCCGGCCTTCATGTTCCGCCTCAAGGAGTTCCGCGAGCTGTTCCCGCGCGCGCTGGGCGGCTACAACCCCTGGTGGAACGCGGGCACCGAGCATTTCATCGGCGTCACCAGCGGGGCGCACGCCTTCGGGCTGCTCAACCTGCCGCTGCTGCTGTTTCTTGACCCGCATCGCTTTCACGGGCCGGCGCTCGCCTTCTGGCTTATCGCCGGCTTCCCGTGGCTCGGCGTGCTCGCCGTCCGCGGCGCCGGCGTGCGGTGGACGGGCGCCCTCTGCGCCGGACTGCTGCTGTGCGCCTCCAGCCGGGCGCAGTTCCTCTTCTTCTGGCAGTCGGGCAACGTGGGCGCGATGACCTCGACGATGCTGGCACTGCCGGTCGTGGCGCTCGGATATCGCCTGGCCGTCCTGCGCCGCGGCGGCTGGGGCAGCGCCGCGGCGCTCGGCGCGGCCGCCTGGCTGGTCTGCCTCTGGACACCCGGCGTCCTCGTCTGCGCCGGCCTGCTCGCCGGGTGGCTCGCCATGCGGCGCCGCTGGAGCTTCAGGTCCAACATCCGGCTCGCGGCCGCGGGCGCGCTGGCACTGGCGCTGGCCCTGCCGTGGTTCTGGATCACGCTCTTCCCTGGCCGGGGCATTGTGGGCTATGTGGCCACCGGCGTCTCCGAATCCTGGTGGCTGATGGCGCGCGCGGGATGGCGGCAGACGCTGCTGCGGCTGCAGGAGTGGCACCCCCTGCTACCCTTCCTCGGGCTGGGTGGCGGGCTCCTCGCCGCGCCGCGCTCCGTGCGCCGCTGGACGGCGCCGGCGCTCCTGGCGCTGGGCGCCGTGATCCTCGGCACCGGCTGGTGGCGGCAGTCGCAGCTCGACCGCCTCGCGCTGCCGATGGCAGTCGTGGCGGTCTTCCCCGCCGCCGTGCTTTGCGGCCGGCTGCTCGGCCGCGGACCCGCCCGCCGCACGCGGGCCGCGGTTATCATGCGGTCGCTGGCGCAGGGCGCAACGCTAGCGCTGCTGCTCATGGGACTGCGCGTGGCACGCATGCACTACGCCTGCCAGGGCGGCTTCAAGTTCTGGCCGGCCCCGGAGACGGTCATGGACTTTGCCGGCTGGATCCGCCGCGAAGTGCCGCCCGAAGGCCGCCTGGCCTTCGCCGGCAGAACCGACTGGAAGTACGAGTGGGGCAAGCCGTCCTACCTGCCAGTCCTAGCCGGACGCGAGATGATGGCCGACGACTACTACAGCTACCCCCGGGGACTGATCGAGCACAACTACCCGCCCAAGGCCTACCGCGCCTCGCTGGAGACCTGGCTCGGCTTCACCCGCGCCTACGGTATCAGCCTCTGGGCGGCAGCCGACGAGCGCCACAAGGGCTTCCTCGCCGCACATCCCGAATGGTTCGAACGGGTGCGCCAGATGCGCATGCAAAGCAGCCGTATCGAGGTCTACCGGGTTCTCGGCCTGCCGCCGCCGACGCGGTTTCTCGAAGGCGCCGGCCGCGTCGCGGCCCGCGGGAACGAGCTGATCGTCCACCCCGAACCCGCCGACGCGGCGCGCGTCGTCATCCGCTACAACTGGCGCGACGGACTGGTGTGCCGCACTCCCGGCGCGACGATCGAGCCCTTCGATGTCGACGGCAATCTACGGTTCATCGCCGTGCGTCCGGGGGGCAACCCCGCGGTCAAGATCGGCTACCGTCCGCGGTGGGCGCCGCTGAAACCCAATTTCGACGGCAGCTTCCATCATTGAGTCTCTTCTGCTCGTTCAAGGCAATCCGTGATTACCGTTCTCGCAACCTGGCTGGCGCTCTTCCTCGGCCTCGTCGGCATCGGGTCGGGGGCTTTTGCGCTGCTCGCCCGGCTTCCGGGCTGCGGCGCCGCGGGACGGTCCGATCCGTTCCGCCGCTTCTGGTTCGGCTGCGGCACGACGATCGCGG
>CAYPJN010000442.1:0-2556 GCA_964411055.1 uncultured Lentisphaerales bacterium
GTTTACACACGCTAACGGAAGCTCGATAAACGTCGTCCTCTCCGGCACGGGCAACCGCTCCGCCGACCCGCTCTTCGCGGACAACGTCTGCTTCCACCTCTATTCGCGGCGCGGTTTCTATTCCGGTTTCTTCGATGGCGGAACCTGGATTTGCTCGCGGATCGCCGGATACGGGGACACAAGCCCGGCCATCGACGTCGGCGATCCCGCCGACGACTGCAGTCTGGAGCCTCCATACCGCGGCAATATCATCAACCTCGGCGCCTACGGCAACACCTCCGTCGCCACCAAGGCCTACCGTCCGGAAGCGGCGGTGCTGATCCTGCGGTAGAAGGAACGGGTTGACGTAGCGAACGCGGAACAGCAAAATAGCGCGCATGAACAAGCCACTGCTTGCCGGTTTCGCCGAGATCGACCTGACCCCCGACGGACCTGTACGGTTGGCGGGCCAGTTCGCCGAGCGCATTTCCGAGTCTGTCGAGAGTCCCGTCACCGCCACGGCCATGGCCCTCGAGGCCGGCGGGGAGCAGGCGGTGCTCTGTTCTTGCGACCTTGTGGCGATTTCGACGGATCTGCTGGGGGCGGTCCGCGCGCGTCTGGACGGCGCGCCGGGGTTGGATCCCGCCAAGGTGATCATCTGTGCCACGCACACCCACACATCGTTTGTCTACCATGAGCCCGGGCTCAGCCGCTCGCTGGCCGTGCTGCAACGCTACCTGCCGCCCGGCAAACGGTACGTCGCGAACGCCCGGCCCGACCCGTCGGTCTGGACGCCACAAACCGCCTTCGAATGGCTGGCCGACCGCATTGCGGCGGCGGTTAGGAACGCCTGGCGCGACCGGCGGCCGTCGCGCGTGGTCGGGGGCTTTGGACGCGCCGCCGTCGGCATGAACAGGAGGGTTGTCTACAACGACGGCAGCGCTGCCATGTGGGGCGATACGAACACGCCCACCTTCGAACGCCTGGAAGGCGGCAACGACTCGGGAATCGAACTAATGTACGTCTTCGATGCCGCCGACCGGTTAAGCGCCGTGGTGGCGAACGTGGCCTGTCCCGCCCAGTGCGTCCAGCACCGAAATTTCATCTCTTCCGACTATTGGGGCGTGGTCAGGCAGCATTTGCGCGCGCAGCTTGGCAACGGGACGGCGGTCGTCGGGCTGTGCGGTGCGGCGGGTGACCAGTGCCCTGTCGACCTGATCCGCTGGGTCGAGCCTGAGAGCCCCCTGCACGACCCGAACATCGCCCGGCCGCACCCGTTGCGCCGCCGTGCCGACCCGTCAATGTTCGATATCGCCGGCAAGCAGAAGGCGGGGCGCCGTATCGCGCAGGCCGTCATGGAGGAACTCGAAGGCCTGCCGCGCGGGGGCCACGAAGCGCTCCCATTGCGACATGCGGTTTTCACATTGAATGTGCCGGTGCGGCGCGTGACGCCCTCCGAACACGCCGCCGCCTGCCAGGCGCTCGAACGGTTTGTCGCCGACAGCGGCGAGACTGTCGATTTCCAGGACAACGCCCGCATGCATGTGCATGCCGGAACGGTTGCCCGCTACGAGTACCAGCAGGATCACGACCTGTACCCTGTCGAGATGCACGTGATCCGCCTGGGCGACATCGCCATCATGACCAATCCGTTTGAGCTGTTCCTGGATTACGGAAACCAGATCAAGGCGCGCAGTCCGGCCGCCCAGACGTTCATCGTGCAGCTCGCCTGCGGCAGCGAAGGCTATCTGCCCACGGCCGGCGCCGAAAACGGCGGGCATTATTCAGCCTATGTCTCGAGCGGCATCACCGGGCATGCAGGCGGCGACCTGCTCGTCCGCGCGACGATCGAGCACATTCGGCAACTTTGGGAGTAAGCCGGCAAATCTCCTCCCCGATCCACTGCATAGTTGGCGCCGACCTGATCCGCGAAGTCTGCTCCATCTTCAACAGCCAAGGGAGTGTCCGTATGAGTCAGTTCGTGTTTGCTTTGCGCCCGGTCCTGTCATCGCTCGCCGCCGGCCTGGAGGCGGTTCGCGCCGATTTTCCGGAACGTTTCCGCACCGGGAAAGATGCGCTGGCGTTGTTTTTCGTGGAAGACCACGGACTGGGCGCGCACGGATTGTCCGCCGCTTTGGACCGGGATGGCGTGACCGTGCGGTTTGGGAGCCGCTCGACGGCGTTTCGCGCGCTCGGCAAGCTGCTGGCCGCGACGACCCGCCGCGACTTGACGTTTTCCGAAACGGCCGCGTTCACGACGCGCGGCTTGATGCTGGACTGCAGCCGCAACGGCGTGCTGAAGCCGGAGGCCGCCAAGGCGTTCCTGCGCCGTTCCGCGTTGATGGGCGTCAACATGCTCATGTTCTACACCGAGGACACGTACGAAGTTCCCGGCGAGCCGCTCTTCGGTTACTTGCGCGGCGGCTTCACCCAGCAGGAGATGCGGGCGCTCGACGATTATGCCGACGCCCTGGGCATCGAATTGATCCCCTGCATCCAGACCCTCGGCCACCTGGAACAGATGCTCCAGTGGGACGCCTTCCAGCCGTACCGGGACACCCAACACATTCTGCTTGC
>CAYPJN010000443.1:0-2554 GCA_964411055.1 uncultured Lentisphaerales bacterium
AGACAAAGAACCCATCCGCGTCCAGCCCTCTCAGCATGCGCTTCCCGCGCCCCCCCCTGTGGCTAGCCGATTACCTCACCGGGACGGTTCGCCCTTGCCCAAGCCGCCCGCGCCGATTACACTACCCACGTCACTGGTACAACCGAGGAACGCATCCTAATGCACACGGAAGCCTGGCAGGCCGTCCTTCAGGAAATCGAGAACACGCGCGGCATCCACCTGCGCGACGCCTTTGCCGCCGATCCCCGGCGGGCCGAACGCTTCACCGTCCGCGCGGCCGGCTGGACGCTGGACTACTCCAAGAACCGCATCACGCCGGCGCTGATGAAGCGCCTGACGGCGCTGGCGGAGGCCTCGGACCTGCGCGGCGAGATCGAGGCGATGTTCACGGGGCAGCCGGTCAACGCGACCGAGAAGCGCGCCGTGCTGCACACCGCCCTGCGCAACCTGTCGGGCGAACCGGTGCTCGTGGAGGGCCGCGACGTCATGCCCGACGTGCAGGCGGTCCGCGCCCGCATGGCCGCGTTCTGCGAGGAGGTTCGCCGGGGCGGCTGGCGCGGCCACACCGGCAAGCCTATACGCGACATCGTCAACATCGGCATCGGCGGCTCCGACCTCGGCCCGGCCATGGCCTGCGAGGCGCTCAAGCCCTATGCCAAACGCAAGCTGCGTTTCTTCTTCGTCTCGAACGTCGACGCGACCCACCTGGCCGAGGTGCTGCGCCAGGTCAAGGCCGAGCAGACGCTCTTCATCGTCGCCTCCAAGACGTTCACCACGCAGGAGACGCTCACCAACGCCCTCTCGGCCCGCCAGTGGCTGCTGGGCCGCCTGGGCGGCGACCCCGCGGCGGTCGCCCGGCACTTCGTGGCCGTCTCGACCAACCGCGAAAAGGTCGCGGCCTTCGGCATCGATCCCGCCAACATGTTCGGCTTCTGGGACTGGGTCGGCGGGCGCTACTCGCTGCCCTCGGCCATCGGCCTGCCGCTGATGCTGGCCATCGGGCCGCGCGCCTTCGAGCGCCTGCTCAAGGGCTACCACGCCATGGACGCCCACTTCCGCACGGCGCCCTTCGAGCGCAACCTGCCCGTCATCCTCGGCCTGCTCGGCATCCTCTACGCCAACGGCTACGGGGCGGAGACGCATGCGGTCCTGCCCTACGACCAGTACCTGGCCCGCCTGCCCGCCTACCTCCAGCAGCTCGACATGGAGAGCAACGGCAAGTCGACCGACCGCCAGGGGCAGCCCGTCCGCGGCACCACGGGCCCCGTCATCTGGGGCGAGCCCGGCACCAACGGGCAGCACGCCTTCTACCAGCTCATACACCAGGGAACGCGCCTGATTCCCTGCGACTTCATCGGCTTCTGCCACTCGCAGAACCCGATGGGCGACCACCACGAAAAGCTGATGGCCAACTTCATCGCCCAGACCGAGGCGCTGGCCATGGGCAAGACCGCGCTCCAATGCCGCGCCGAGGGCGTGCCCGATGCGCTGATCCCCCACAAGACCTTCGAGGGCAACCGCCCCACCAACACGCTGCTGGCCGACGAGCTCACCCCCCAGACCTTCGGCGCGCTGATCGCGCTCTACGAGCACAAGGTCTTCACCCAGGGTGTCATCTGGAACATCTTCTCCTTCGACCAGTGGGGCGTCGAGCTCGGCAAGGTGCTCGCCGGAAAGGTGCTGGAGGAGCTGAAGGCCGAAATCACGCCTCCGCTGGCGCACGACGCCTCGACCAACGCCCTCATCTGCCGCCTGCGCCAGGCGCGCGTCCGCCGCTAAGCCCCGAAGGAAGTCCCGTCATGGTTGATGTCTCGATCGTCGTCGCCGTCTACAATGAAGAGGAGAGCCTGCCCCCGCTATGCGAGCAGCTCGACCGCGTCATGCGCGACCTCGGCCGACGCTACGAGATCATCCTGGTGGACGACGGCAGCCGGGACCGCTCCTGGGAGGTCATGCTGGATATGGCCACGCGTTACCCCTGCCTGCGCCTGATCCGCTTCCGTCGCAACTTCGGCCAGACCCCCGCTCTCGCGGCGGGCTTCGATGCCGCCGAGGGCGAGGTCGTTGTCACCCTCGACGCCGACCTTCAGAACGATCCGGCCGACATCCCGATGCTCCTCGACCACATCGCCCGCGGCGTCGATGTCGTCAGCGGCTGGCGCAAGGACCGCCAGGACCGCTTCCTGGACCGCAAGCTGCCCTCGATGCTCGCCAACGGGCTCATCAGCCGCATCACCGGCGTGCACCTGCACGACTACGGCTGCTCGCTCAAGGCCTACCGACGCGACATCGTCAAGAACCTGAAGCTCTACGGCGAGATGCACCGCTTCGTCCCGGCGCTGGCGAGCTGGGTCGGCGGACGGATCGACGAGGTGCCGGTGCGGCATCACGCGCGCAAGTTCGGCAAGTCGAAATACGGCATCTCGCGCACCCTCCGCGTCGTGCTGGACCTGATGACCGTCAAGTTCCTGCTGCAGTACAGCACGCGTCCGATCCAGATCTTCGGCAAGACCGGCCTGCGCTTCGGCGCGGTGGCCCTGGCGATGCTGGCGCT
>CAYPJN010000444.1:0-2550 GCA_964411055.1 uncultured Lentisphaerales bacterium
GTGCTGCTGGCGGCCGTCCTCTGCCTCTTCCCTGTGCCGCCGGGAGACCGCAACCGCTTTCTGCTCGGCCTACTTGCCGCGGCGCTATTCAGCTTCTTCCTCTCGTTGGGCCCCTGCCTTTCTGTCGGCGCCTACGGCACGAACATCCGGACGGCGATCGAATACACACCCAATACCCTCTACCGCAGCGCCTACCGCCACTGGCTGCCGATGCTCACCAGCTTCCGTGTCGCCTCGCGCTTCGGCGTCATCGTCCTCCTCTTCCTGGTTGTCGCGGCCGCCGCGGCGCTCGACCGCCTCTGCCGCGTGTGCGCCTCGCGGGGCCGCGCCGGACCGGCCGCCGGCTGGCTGCTGGCGCTCCTGCTGCTGGCGGTGTCCGGCATCGAGTCGGCCAACGTCTACATCCCCCAGTGGGGCTTCCGGCCCGTCGAGCGCGCCGCCGACTCGCCGGTCCTCCGCCGGCTCGACGGGCGGCGCACGCCCTTTTCACTGGCCATGCTGCCGATGGATGATCGCTACCGGGAAAGCATGCGGATGTTTGCCCTGCTGCGGGAACGCCACCTTTCTGTATACGGCTGGGGCGGCTTCCGGCCGCTCTACGCGCGCAAGATCCAGGCGGCGGTTGGCAACCACGACGCGGCGCGCGTCCACGCCCTGCTGGCCCACATCTGGCCCGAAACCCTGCTGCTCATAGACGGCCACGATCCGGCCGTCGCCGGCGCGGGTTCACGCGAGCGCTTCCCGGCTTTCGTCCGCCCGACCGCCGAAGGCGAGTCACGCGATCTCGTCGGGCTTTACTCCGAAGTCGCCGAAGTCATCGACCGCGACGAGACCTACACGCTGATGCGGCTGAAGGCGCCGGCTCCGGCACGCCTCGCGCGCCGGATCTTCCGGTCGGATCTGGCCCGCCGGCTTCCGGTGGCGCAGGCGACGCTGCAGGCGGCGACGCCGACGGCCGTAACGGTCACGCTCAACCGGCAGCAGGTGGCGACGGTGACGGCCACTCCGGAAGGCGCGCCGTTCCAGTGCCGTCTGCCGCCCGACGCGCTGACGCGTTCAATCTTCAACGAACTCGATTTCGTGTCCGCAACGGGAAGCCTCTCGGTCGATGACTTCTGCCTGGTCTCGCCTACGGACGCCGGTGCACAGTCTCCGGCAACCGGCGCGCCTGCGGCACGTCCCGCCAGCATCAAGAAAAGGAGGATCGGCACACGATGAGCGTTGATGTTGTCCTTGCCGGAGTGGGCGGCTACGGCGCCTCCTATCTCGAATTAATGCGTCCGGCGATCGCGCAGGGCGCCATGCGTCTGGTCGGCGCGGTCGAACCCGCGCCCGGCCGGACCGCCGACATGGACGACCTCCGGGCGCGCGGCGTGCCGGTCTGGAAGGATCTCGGCGACTTCCTGGCCGCGGACGTGCCCGCCGCGCTGATCGTGCTCGCCACGCCGATCCAGCACCATGCGGCCCAGACCTGCGCAGCGCTGGAGCGGGGCCTCGCCGTGCTCTGCGAGAAACCCGCCGCGGCCTCGCTGGACGAGGTCCGGCGGATGGCAGCCGCACGTGAGCGCGCCGGGCGGCTGGTCGCCATCGGCTACCAGTGGTCCTTCTCCACGGCCATGCGGCGGCTGAGGCGCGACATCGCGGAGTGCCGCTTCGGACGGCCACGGCGGCTGCGCGCATGGGTCGCCTGGCCGCGCGACGCCGCCTACTACGGCCGCAACGGCTGGGCCGGCCGGATCCGCGACGCCGCCGGGCGCCTGGTGAACGACAGCCCGGTTAACAATGCCACGGCCCACTACCTGCACAACATGTTCTTCGTCCTGGGTCTCGACGGGCTGGGGCCTGCCGCCCGGCCCTTCACCATGGAGGCGGAGATCTACCGCGCCAACGCCATCGAGAACTTCGACACGGCCTGCCTGCGCCTGGTGACGGACGACAACACCGAGATACTCTTCTTCGCCTCGCACGCCGTCGACCAGACCAGCCGGCCGACCTTCATTTACGAGTTCGAGCGGGGCACCGTCGCCTTCGGCGCGCAGCCGGGCGGCGTGCGCGCCACGCTGCCGGACGGCACGTCGGTCGACTACGGCAATCCGGACGGCGACGCGATGAACCGCAAGCTCCTGGATACGCTCGCCGCCGTGCGGGAGGGATCCCGCGAGACGCCCGGCAGTCTCGAGGCCGCCGCCATGCAGACGCGCGTGATCGACGCGCTGCAGCAGATGACGACCCGCGCCCTGCCCGCCGCGTGCTGCCGGACGATGCCGGGCGCCAAGGGATCGTCGGTGCTGACCTATGTGCCCGGCCTTTTCGACGCGATGCGCCAGGGCTTCGAGCAGGGGCGGCTCTTTTCGGAGATGAACCTGCCCTGGGCAGTTCCCGCGCAGACGGTCGTCTCCCGCAGCGAAGCCTAGCCCCGCTTGATGCATGCGGGTTGGCGGCTGCTATTTCAGGCGGATGCGGAAGAAGCCCGAAGGTGACGCGGGATCGGGATGCCGGACAACCAGCAGCGTCCGCTCACTTAACGCCACCACGTTCGTCACCGTGCGC
>CAYPJN010000445.1:0-2548 GCA_964411055.1 uncultured Lentisphaerales bacterium
GCGCTGCTGGCGGATCCGCGCTTCGCGTCGGAGGCCGCCGCCAGCGGGGCCGCCCTGGACGCCGCGGACGGCGCCACGCGCGACTTCTTCAACGACCAGTTGCGCTATGTGCTGCGCCGCCGCGTCTTCCTCGCCGCCGAGGTGCTGCTACAGGCGCAGATCGCCTTCGAGCGCCATCCCGACCGGCTCGACGCGCCCGAATACCAAGCCTTCCGCGCGGCCAAGACGCGGCACGACCGGCTGAACAACCAGGCGGCGCTGCCGCTCAACCGCTATCTGGAGCGCCGTGACCGTGAAGCCTTCGACCTGCGCCAGGCGCTGCAGGGGCGGTTCGGCGAGCTGCGCGCCTTCCACGAGACCTCCCTTCGCCGCATACGCCAGGAGTTGGCGGTCAATGCGCTGCTGGGCCGCTATGACGAGCTGCTGGTGATCTCGCCCGCGCTCTTTCCCGCGGCGAAGCTTCCCGAGGGCGGACGCGAGACGATCAGCTTCAGCGGCGGCACGGAGATCCTGCACGCGGAGTCCGCCGTCGCCTTCCACCGCCTACTGCAGGACGCGGCCTTCGCGCTCGGGCTGCAGGACCGGCTCACGATCTCATTCTCGGGGATCAAGCACGGCTGGCGGATCGCCGCCAACCTCGCCGGCATGGTGGTCTACGCGCAGCCATGGTCGGCGCTCTCCTACCCGGCCTTCTCGGTGGTCAACCCGCAGCACGCCTATACCGGCTACCTGTCGCCCGTGCCCCTGTCGACCTTCACGAACCTGGAGAGCATCGCTTCCTCGATGCAGGTGCTCGGCGAGGCCGTGCTATCGTCGGCGCACGGCTACGGGAGATTTCCCCGCCTGGTCCGCAGCTTCTACAACTGTTACGCCCTGCGCGGGGCGGTCTACGCCTCGGGCGTCGGCAACGCCGTCGTGCCGAACTACCCCATGGCGGGGGCGCTGCTGACGCCCAAGGATCCCGGGGCCTACGAGTACCAGCGCAAGCCGATCTTCTTCACCGATCCCTACGGGTGCTACGAGAAGCCGCAGATCACGATGCCGCTGGGACGCTGGAGCAACACGCTGCCCCTGGAGGGCGCCTATTTCGGCGGAGATGGCCTGATCTCCCACTTCAAGGACTCGGGCATGGCGGCGCAGAACATCTACAAGTCGCGCGAGATGGCCTACGACGGCATGCCGGTCAACCTGATCCTCTACCGTGCCAGCGCGGTCGCCCTCCTCAACCGCATCAACCCGCAGTCGATGCGCAGCTTCACGGACGCGGAGTTCATCAAGACGCGGGGCCTCGCCCCGTTCGCCTCCACGGCGAAGTTCACGCTCGGCGACGCCTTCCTGGAGTTCGTCAACCCGCGCGAGCGCTTCTTCGTCACGCTCAAGGCCGGCTCGCCCGACAATCCCCAGGTCGCCGTCACCCGCGCCTTCTGCCTCGGCACGCGCGATCCCGTCTTCGTTCCCAATCCCGAAAACGAGATCGACGGTCCCGGCTATCTCGCGCAGGACACCCCCGTCCTCCGCGAGGTCGCCGCCGAGGCGGCGCATTCGATGCGCTTCCTCGCCGACAAGCGCGTCTCGCTGCAGGCGCGGTACGGCATGGTCGACGAGATGACCGCCGCCTTCCACGACCGCAGCGGGCAGATGCTCGACGCGGGCGGCGCGCCGGGGCGGCCGATGCTGGCGCGGCTGCGCGACTTCCGCCAGGCGATGGCCTACCTGATCCTCAACCACCCGGTCATCCGGGGCGCCATCTCCGAAGCCATCTGGGGCATCCTCTGGTACATGGGACTGCTCGTGCCCTTCATCTTCTTCTTCGAGAAGCTCGTCTTCGGTTTCACCGACATCCGCCGGCAGCTGGCGGCGCAGGGGGTCATCTTCCTGGTCGTCTTCGCGCTGCTGCGCCTGCTCCACCCGGCCTTCCAGATGATCCGCTCGTCGGTCATGATCCTGCTGGGCTTCGTGATCATCCTGATCTCCTCCGGCATCACGCTGGTGCTCTCCTCGAAGTTCAAGGAGAACCTCGACGCCCTGCGGCGGATGCAGGGGGCGGTCAAGGGCGCCGAGGTCAACAAGATGGGCATCATGATGACCGCCTTCATGCTCGGGCTCAACAACATGCACAAGCGCAAGGTCCGCACGGGCCTCACCTGCGCGACGCTCGTGCTGATGACCTTCGTGATGATCTGCTTCACCTCGGTGCAGAGCAGCGTGGTCAACAAGGAGCGCGCGCTTGGGAAGGCCCCCTACCAGGGACTGCTCGTCCGCGAGAAGCGCTTCCTGCCGATCAGCTCCGGCGAGATCTCCGCCCTGGAGAGCCGGTACGGCGAGCGGTTCACCGTCAACGAGCGCCTGGCCCAGGTCGGCTACTACTCCGTATCGCAGGGGAAGATGATCGGCCCCAGCTTCGAGGTCGTCCACGGGGCGCCGCCGACGATGAGCCGCGTCGTGGCCAAGTCGGCGCTGCTGTTCCGGGCGACCGAGCCGCTGCAGCGCGAAATCAGGCTGCTTACGACCAACGGATGGTTCACCGCGGCCCAGCAGTGGCAGACCC
>CAYPJN010000446.1:0-2540 GCA_964411055.1 uncultured Lentisphaerales bacterium
TCTCGAGGGGCGGACTCTGCATCAACCCGTGCGTCAACCTCGTCCGCAACCTGGGCTTCGGGGCCGATGGCAGCTTTGCCCAGAACCCGTGGTCCTACCATGGGCGGCGCGAGACGCGGCCAATGGCGTTTCCGCTGCGGCATCCGCCCTTCGCCCTCGCCGATCCGCGGGTCACCGGCCGGATCCTGCGCCAGGCCTACAAGGTCTGGGGCCCGCGCCTGCTGGCGGTGCGCCTGGCGATGCCGTTCTGGCCGCTGATCCGGCGCGCCGGCCAGTGGCGGTTTGTCCGGGGCCGGACGGCGGATCCACCGCGCGTGCAGAATCCCGAAGCGCAGGGGCGGACGTGAAGGAACGTGAACCCGCAGGCGTGAGCGGCGCCGGCCGCGCGGCGTCCGTTGCCGCTGAAGCCGGGCACGGGACCGGCGCGGGCGCGGCGGTGGCTGACGATGCGTTCAGAGTGCTGGCTGTAGTGCCGCTCTACTACCCGCCGCCGGAGGTCTGGGAGCGCTGGATCGGCTGGGCGGCCGGCGTCGATCGTCTGCTGCTCTTCGACAACACGCCGGCAGCCAGCGGGTCTACAGCCTTCCGTCCAGCATTGCCCGGCAATGTGACCTACGTCGCCGCCGGGACCAACTGCGGCGTGGCGGCGGCTTTCAACGCGGCCGCGCGGATGGCGGGGAGCGAGCGATGCACGCACTTGCTGACGCTCGACCAGGACAGCGAGCCGCCCGCCGATCTGGCGGCGGCACTCTACCGTTCCATCCCGCCCGCGGAGTGGGAACGAACGGGGCTGGTCGGTCCGCAGCATACCCGCGAGGACATCCGCCTGGCCGAACAGGCGGGCACCGCGCCGGTCGAGGGACTGCTGGGTTCCGGATGCCTGGTCAATCTCGATGCCTGGCGCGCCGTGGGCGGCTACAACGAGCAGTTCTTCATGGATCATGTGGACTCGGATTTTTGCCTCAGGCTGCGGCGCGCGGGCTACCAGGTCATCCGGTGCAACCAGGTGGTCATGCCGCACCGTCTGGGCGCCTCCCGGGTTCATGTTCTTCTGGGGCGCCGATTCCTCGTCAATCATCATTCCCCGGATCGGCGCTACACGATTGCACGCAACACGGTCGGGCTCTGCCGCCTGTACGGGGACGATTTTCCCGGCCTGCGGGCGCGCAAGGCGCGCGAACTGCTCGGCATCACGGTCAAGGTGCTGCTGTTCGAACGCCGGAAGGGCGCCCAGCTCGCGTCCATATTGCGCGGCCTTCGGGACGGCTTCCGGGGCGAGCCAGGACGCGTCGCGCCGAAGCCCCGCCGCTGCGAAGCCGAAAGCCATTGGTAGACAAGCGAGGCGTCCCCGCCGAGCCGCCATTCGGCACGCGCATTATGGATCCGTGACGTCCGGCCCCACTCCCGCCTCCGCGCGGTCAACGCCGAACGTTCAACGTCCGACGCCCTTCAGCAGGAAGACGATCGTCAGGCGCACGCGCGCGGGCACAACGGACGCGCCGCGGCGCGCCGGGTCGAAGCGCGCCGCCAGCAGCGAGGCGCGCGCGGCGCGGTCGAGGGCCGCGTGCCCGCTGCTCCGGTCGATATCGACGCGCGCGACGCGGCCGGCGGCCGTGACATGCACCACGGCCACGACGCTTCCCGACTCGCCGCGCTGGCGCGACTCGAGCGGATAGACGGGACGGATCGTATGGCGCGGACGCGGCGCCGCGTCGAAGTCGCCGTCGAGCGCCTCCGTGTCCGCCAGGGCTGTCGGCAGCAGATCCGCGCACGGGGGCAGAGTTGCCTCCGGCACAAGGTCCGGGCGCGCCTGAGGCGTGTCGGGCATGGCTGCCAGCCGCGTGGCAGGGCGCGGCTGGCGCGGCACGGGCACAGCCGACGAATTCGGCACCACGCGCTCCGGGGCGGCTGGCGGTGGCGGCATGGCCGGCGACCGCACCGTCGCGGCCGGCGGCGGGGACGGTCGCGGTGGCACGGCGATGTCGGGCTGCGGCGCGCTCGGCGCGGGCATGACCGGGGCGCGTGGCGGCGGGGCGGTCTTAAGGCAAACGGCGATGCGCGTCGCCCGCGGCGGCACGAGGGACTGCGGCGTCACGTCCCGCATCATGCCCAGCAGCCCCATCCCCGCCAGATGGAGCGACAACGCCAGCGCCAGCCCCGCCGGCAGATCGCCACGGCGTGTAAGCGCGCCGGTCATGGTGGCGGAACCTCCGGGGCGACCTGGAACGTCACGGCCGCGACGCCCGCCGTCTGCAACTGCGCCAGAAGCTCGATCCCGGTGCCGAGGGGCGCCGCGCGGTCGGCGCTGATGAGCACCGGGCGTCCCTCGGCGCGGTGTCGGTCGACGGTCTCCAGCAGCAGCGTCTCGCGATCCATGTCCTGGCCATCGAGCTGGAAGAGCCCCGACCGGGCTAGGGTGATGACCAGTTGGCCGACGCCCGCGGAGGCGTGTCCCCCGGCGCGGGGCAGGTCCACCTGGATCCCCTGGTGGGTGGACATGGTGAACATGGCGTAGATGAAGAAGACCAGCAGCAGGAAGA
>CAYPJN010000447.1:0-2533 GCA_964411055.1 uncultured Lentisphaerales bacterium
GTCGTTGTCCATCAGGGACTCGACCTCGTCGGCGATGAATTCACCGCCCCGGATGTGCAGTCCCGAGGTGTCGGCCTTGTTCTTCCCGGCCTTGGACTTGAGCGGGCACAGGTAGCCCTGGGCGATCATCTCCCGGATGCCCGCCTCGTAGCAGACATGGTTGAGCAGGTTCTCCGGCCCGCAAATGGGGCCGCCCTGAAGCCTGTAGGGTGTTGCCGTCAACCCGATCACCCGCAGCATCGGATTGACGATCCGCGCGTCGGCAAGGAAGCTCCTGAACATGCCTTCGCCGTCGTCACCCAGTTGAATGCGGTGGCATTCGTCGACTAGGATCAGGTCGAAGCGGTCGAGTTCGGCCGCGCGGCGGTAGATGCTCTGGATGCCGGCCACGATGACGGGGTGCGCGGTGTCGCGGCTTTTGAGTCCCGCGGAATAGACGCCGACCTTGAGTTCCGGGCAGAGCGCGCGGATCTTGGCCGCGTTCTGCTCGAGCAACTCCTTGACGTGGGCCAGGACGAGGACACGCCCGCCCCAGAGCATCACCGCGTCGGCGGCGATCTGGCCAAGCACAAGGCTCTTGCCTGTACCTGTTGGCAAAACCACGCACGGGTTGTCGTCCCGGGTGCGCAGGTGCTCGTAGACGGCCGCGACAGCCTCCTGCTGGTATGGCCGAAGCTGGATCATGGCGCGTGGATGCCTTCCGTGATGTCGAGCGCCGAGTCGATCACGCCACGCCGGAACAGGGCGCGCAGCGTGGCGTGCGGACACACCAGCGCCGCGTCCTGCTTGCCGAGGTGGCGGATGACGCGCACCGCCGCCTGCATGGTCGGCGTGAGCGTATCGCTGTCGCGGAGACTACCGGGGATCGGGCGTTTGGGTTTGGGCATCATGAGCCTCGTCGGGTATCGGCCCGCCGCAGAGCGGGCAACGTTGCAGGGGAAATTCCTCTATGGTCACCAGGAGCCTGCCGCCGGGCACCACGTCGCGACGCCGGATAACCAGCAGGTCGATCTGGCTGTCGTCGGCGTAGACGCCCGCGTGCCCGATGGCATCGAGAACAGATTTGGGAAGATTGTCCAAATCACGGCGCCGGCGGTCGGGCGGGAAGGCGTCCATCGCCAGGGCGATGCGCCCCGTTGTCGGCGGGTTGCGCCGTCCCCCGCCCAGGAGGGCGCAGACGTTCCGACGGAACGTCCGGCCCTCCCGGCTGATCAGGGTGCGGTAGCCCACATGACGCCAGTAGGTGTTCATGGTGGGCGGATAGGGCAGGATCAGCGGCACGGCGTATCCCTACCGTTTCCACGGGGCCGTGTTGCTCGTCACCGGAGCATGCGGCGCCTGCTCGGGCGAACCCTTGCGCTCGTAGGTTTTGATTTCGTTGGACAACTCCCCGTCGTCGCGCTTCTTGAGTATGACGCCAATGAGCAAGGGCAAGTTGTGCAGCTCGACGCTGTCGCGGGGCGTCATCACGCCCACCGCACGGCAGATGGCCGAGAGCTCGGCGCGGGCGATCTTCACCGCCGTGGCGTTCGGGTTCTCGAGGTTGAGCCGCGCCCAGAGCACGCGGTTCTTGTACTCGCCCTCGATGATCGTGAAGGTGAGCTGCAGGTATCGCCCGCTGCCGCTCTTCGTGGCCTTGGATTCCGAATCGCTGATCGCGGCCAGGTACTTGCCGGCGGGGATCGGCTCGAAGCTGCTGGTGGGCTCGACTTCGTTCGCGTTGAAGTTGTTGAGGTGTGCCATGTCTGCTACTCCTTGCTGGTGGTGGACTTGTCGTTGCGCGCCGGGACCGTCCCGGGCGCGGACGCGGGTTGAGCGGTCAGCGCTGCCATGAGCGCCGGCCACGAGAGGGGAAGCTCGGCGGGCAGGCCGTAGCGGTTCTTGGCCACGCAGGCCGGGCTGCCGACGGTGCGCAGGATGCGCTCCCCGCCGTCTTTGCCGAGGCCGGCGGCGATGGTACGCTCGCGCCCGAACCCGCCCTCCTCGGTCTTGGTGATGATCCTGCGGGTGGCGAAGAGCACGGCGTCGGACCACTCGGTCAGGAGCGCCGTGACGTGCCGGTGCAGGCGGGGCGAATAGCGGTCATAGGCGCTCGACTCGGGATCCTCGAACTTCTCGACCTTGGCGTGGGCCAGGAGGATCACGCACATGCCGCGCTGGTTGCGCAGCGTGTTGAGATCGCCCAGCAGCTTGCGCCAGTGCGTGAGGGCGTGGGTGTAGCCCTTGGCGTAGCCGCCATCGACCTTCTCGATGCTGTTGACCCCGTACTGTTCGCAGAGCGCGTCCCAGACCAGGCGCTCGAGCCAGTCGGCCGAGTCGATCACGACCGTCTCGAAGTCGTGCTTCTCCTGGATCAGTGCCCGGAGCGCCGCATCGACATCGGCCAGCCGGGTCGCCAGCGGGAAGCTGGCGCAGTCGATCTGGTCGAGACCGTCCTCGGTGGGGATGAAGATCGGCTTGGGCGCGGCCGCCGCCGTCGTGGACTTGCCGATGCCCTCGGTTCCGTACATCAGGAGGCGCGGCGGGTTGTGCC
>CAYPJN010000448.1:0-2533 GCA_964411055.1 uncultured Lentisphaerales bacterium
AGGTCGGAAAAGAGCTCCTTGACGATGTTCTGGCAGTCGTCGAAGGTGCCGTCGATGGCCAGGTTGTGGACATTGGCGTCAAGCACCGTGGTCATCTGCAGCGCCTGGACCGGGCTGACGCGCCCGTGCGGGTGCAGCACGAAGATGCGCAGGTTGCGGCGTCCGCGCAAACCCTGGATGGCGGCGCTGCCCGTGTCGCCGCTGGTGGCCGCCACGATGTTGAGCGTTTCGCCGCCGCGCGCCAGCACGGCCTCGAAGAGGTGGCCCAGGAACTGCAGCGCGACATCCTTGAAGGCCAGCGTCGGCCCGTGGAAGAGTTCCAGCAGGTGCAGGTCGCCGACCGCCACCACCGGCGTCACCTCGGCGTGCCGGAAGACGGCGTAACTGCGCGCGATCATCGCGCGCAGGTCGTCGGCCGCGACGTCGTCGGCATAGAGGCGCATCACCTCGAGGGCGAGCTCCGTGTAGGAGAGTTGCGACCACGCCGCGAGCCGCGGGCGCGCATCGGGGATTTCGGCCGGCAGGAAGAGGCCGCCGTCGCGCGCCAGGCCGGCGAGTATCGTCCGGCGGAACGGCAGGCGTTCCGGCCCGCCGCGTGTGCTCAGATAATCCATGGCACTCTACAATACCGGCCCCGCGGGCAGGCGTCGAGCACGAAACTGTCGAGCACGAAACGCGGCCAGTTGGCATGCACACGCGGCCCCATGCGGTTCCATGCTTGCCAGCGGGGGGCGGATTCTGCCATCATGCGCTGCGTTCGTGTATCTCCGTCTTCACCTTCAGCGAGAGGAAGTGCGTCATGCGTGGAATCGTCCTGGCCGGGGGCTCGGGAACCCGTCTCTATCCGATCACGCGGGTCGTGAGCAAGCAGCTGCTGCCGGTCTACGACAAGCCGATGATCTACTACCCGATCTCCGTGCTGATGCTGGCCGGCATCCGCGAGATCCTGATCATCAGCACGCCACACGACCTGCCGCGCTTCCGCGAGCTGCTGGGCACTGGCGAGGCTTTCGGCGTGCGCTTCTCGTACGCCGAGCAGCCCTCGCCCGACGGACTGGCGCAGGCCTTCATCATCGGCGCCCCCTTCATCGGCGACGAGCCGGTGGCCCTGGTGCTGGGCGACAACATCTTCTACGGACAGGGCCTTTCGAAGGTGCTCGAGGAGGCCGGGCGGCTGACGCGGGACGGACTGGTTTTCGGCTACCATGTGCAGGATCCCGAGCGCTACGGCGTCGTCGCCTTCGACGCGCGGGGCCGCGCGACCTCGATCGAGGAGAAGCCGCGGGCGCCGAAGTCGAGCTTCGCCGTGCCGGGGCTCTACTTCTACGGTCCGGATGTCGTGCCGATCGCCGCCGCGCTGAAGCCCTCCGCGCGCGGTGAGCTGGAAATCACCGACTTGAACCTGGTCTACCTGCGCCAGGACCGCCTGCAAGTGCGGCTGCTGGGCCGCGGCATGGCCTGGCTCGACACCGGCACGTTCGAGTCGCTGCTGCAGGCCGGCAACTTCGTCGAGACTATCCAGGCGCGCCAGGGTCTCAAGATCGCCTGCCTCGAGGAGATCGCCTTCCGGCGCGGCTACCTCTCGCGCGAGCAGTTGCTGGCCCAGGGACGTACGATGAAGAACAACCAGTACGGGCGCTACCTGGTCCAACTGGCCGAGAGCGAGGAGCCGCCGGTCGCCTGAGGCCCCAGACCCGGAAGGATGAAACCATGAAGATCACCAAGGCGGTCATTCCGGCGGCGGGTTTCGGCACGCGTTTCCTGCCGGCGACGAAGTCGCAGCCCAAGGAGATGCTGCCGATCGTCGACACGCCCGTCATCCAGTATGTCGTGGAGGAGGCGGTCGCCTCGGGCATCACCGACATCCTCATGGTGATCGGCCGCGGCAAGCGGGCCATCGAGGAGCATTTCGACCGCAGCTTCGAGCTGGAGTGGGAGCTTGAGGCCAAGGGTCGCATCCGCGAACTGGAGACCATCCGGCGCATCTCGAGCCTGGCCAACATCCACTTCGTCTGGCAGAAGCAGATGCTGGGCCTCGGCGACGCGATCCGCTGCGCCGAGGCGCACGTGGGCAACCAGCCATTCGCCGTCCTGCTGGGCGACACCCTGATGCAGGGCGAGGTGCCCGCCACGCGGCAGCTCCTGGATGTCCACGCGCGCACCGGGACGTGCGTGGTGGCGCTGGAGGAGGTGCCGTTGTCCCGCGTGCAGCGCTACGGGGTGATTGCCGGCGAGCGGCTCGACGGCCCCGTCTGGCGCATCCGCGACCTAGTGGAGAAGCCCGCGCCGGAGGAGGCCCCCTCGCGCCTGGTCGTGGCCAGCCGCTACGTCCTCGTGCCCGAGATCTTCCCGGCCCTGGCGCAGGTCCGTCCCGGCAAGGGCGGCGAGATCCAGCTCACGGACGCCCTGCGCATGCTGGCCCGCAAGTCGCCGATCCATGGCTGTCAGGTGGCGTCGATCCGGCACGACGCCGGCAACAACCTCGACTTCATCAAGACCAACATCCACTACGCCCTGGCGCGGGACGACCTCA
>CAYPJN010000449.1:0-2532 GCA_964411055.1 uncultured Lentisphaerales bacterium
GACAGCTACGGCTTCGCCAACGTCATCGCCCAGAGCCCCCAGATGCGCGGCATCTGCGAGATGGTCAAGCGTGTCGCGCCGACGGACACGACGGTGCTGATCATCGGCGAGAGCGGCACCGGCAAGGAGGTCATCGCCCGCGCCATCCACGGCAGCAGCCGCCGCAAGGACAGCCCATTTATCGCGGTCAACTGCGCCGCGATCCCGGAGTCGCTGATCGAGTCGGAGTTGTTCGGCCACGTCAAGGGCTCCTTCACCGGGGCCACCGCCAACCACGACGGTCTCTTCCTGGCGGCCAACGGCGGCACGCTGTTCCTCGACGAGATCTCCGCCATGCCGCTGATGATGCAGGGCAAGTTCCTGCGCGTGCTCCAGGACCGCGAGGTGCGGCCGGTCGGCGGCTCGGCCAGCCACCCGGTGGATGTCCGCGTGCTGGCGGCCTCAAACATGGAAATCGAGAAGCTGGTCGAGGCCAAGAGCTTCCGCGAGGACCTCTACTACCGCCTGGCAGTCATCCCGCTCGAACTGCCGCCGCTGCGCGAGCGCCAGGAGGACATCCTGCCCCTCGTGCAGCACTTCATCAACCGCGAGGTGCGCGACCCAAACCGCCGCATCCGCATCGCGCGCGAGGCCATGGACGTGCTTTGCGGCTACGGCTGGCCCGGCAATGTCCGCGAGCTCGAGAACGCCGTCAAGCACGCCGTCGCCTTCCTCGATGGCGACGAGATCACCGTCGACATCCTGCCGCCGCGCATCGTCAGCCAGGCCAAGCCCGTGCCGCAGGGGCGCCCGGGCGACGAGTACGAGCAGTACCGCAACCAGTCGCTGAAGGCCTTCCTGCGCACCAAGGAGCGCGAGTACCTCGAGCAGGTCCTCTCGGGCGTCAACGGCGACAAGGAGCAGGCCGCCAAGGCGCTGCAGATCAGCCTCGCCACCCTCTACCGCAAGTTGCCGGGCGACGGCAAGGATCAGCCGGATGGGCGGGAGGCGTCCGGCGACGCGGACGAGAAGAAATAGGCGCGCGCGCCGAAGCTCCGCGAACCGCATGATGCCGTTCCGCCCCGCCCGTCTCTGGCTGCTCCTGAGCATGCTCTACAACCCGGCCTCCGTTCCCGCCGTCCCGGCTGTTCCGCCGACCAGCCCGCCGGCGGCACGCTACCTCGAGCAGGCGCGGTCGCGCGGGCTGGCTCCGGAGGGCCGACTGATCGTCATCTCGGTCGCCGACCAGCGACTGGCACTGCTCGCGCCGTCCGGTCCGCCGCGCCTCTACCCCGTTTCGACCAGCAAGTGGGGCGTCGGCTCGTTGCAGGATTCCAACCGCACGCCCCTGGGCTGGCACCGCGTCACCGACTGGATCGGGGCGCAGGCGCTTCCGGGCCAGGCCTTTGTCTCGCGCGAGCCGACCGGCGAGATCCTGCCGCCCGCGCAGTGGCGCTCCGTCCTCGCGACGGACTATGTCCTGACGCGCATCCTCTGGCTCGACGGGATCGAGGAGGGCCTCAACCGCGGTGTTGGCATCGACAGCCGCTCGCGGTACATCTACCTGCACGGCACCAATCAGGAACACCTCCTGGGACAGCCCGCCTCCCACGGCTGCATCCGGCTGGCCAACCGCGACGTGATGGAGCTCTTCGACCTGACCCTCGGCCGCCAGACCTACTGCTGGATCACCGCGGAGCCGCTGGCGCTGGAGTAGCGGGGCTTGACATCAAGACATCAAATCGTGTATGATTTGATGTATGAGAACGACCTTGACCATTGACGACGATGTCGCGGTGCAGCTCGACAACATTCGCCGCAAACGTCATGTGGCGTTGCGCGACGCCGTGAATCAGGCCTTGCGTCTGGGACTGCGGGAAATTGCCGGCAAGCGGGATGGCCCGCAAGAACCTTACCAGACGCCGGTAGTCGATCTTGGCTGTTGCCTGCCGGGCGGCATCGACAACGTGACCGAGGCGCTTGCAGTGGCCGAAGGAGACGATTTCCGATGAGACTGGTCGATGCCAACCTGCTGGTCTATGCGCATGTCGTCTCCTTTCCCCAGCATCTGATCGTCCGGCAGTGGCTGGATGAGCGTCTGAACGCGCCCGAGCCCCTCGGTCTGCCATGGCCAAGTGTGTTGGCGTTCGTGCGGCTGGTCTCCAACCCGCGGGTTTTTTCCAAGCCGCAGAGCGTCGAGGCCGCGTGGCGTCAGGCCCGTGCCTGGCTCGCATGCCCGTGCGTCTGGATTCCGCAGCCCACGGAACGTCACCCTGCGGTTCTCGATGGTTTACTCTCGGTTCCGGGTCTGCGGGCAAACCACGTTCCCGATGCGCATCTGGCTGCTCTGGCTGTGGAACACGGTCTGCTGCTGAGCACCTCCGACGCCGGATTCTCGCGGTTTCCCGGGCTGCGCATCGAAAACCCGCTGAACCGGTAGTGGCGGGATACACGGAAAGAACGCTGGACGCTGGACATGAAGATTTGCGCCACGGTCCTGTTGCTGCTGCTGCCCGCGCTGGCCGCGCGGGGGCAGGCCTCGTTCATCGTGGA
>CAYPJN010000450.1:0-2528 GCA_964411055.1 uncultured Lentisphaerales bacterium
TTCGCCTTCACCGGACTTCCCGGGGTCGAGATCGTCCTGGCCGATCCGAACCCCGAGGGAATAGCCGCCCGTATGCAGGCCATTGGGGCGGCCCGACGCTATGCCGACTACCGGGAGATGATCGTCGCCGAGGCTCCCGACGTGGTCGTCGTCTGCTCGCGCCTGCCCGGCGATCATTTTCCCGTGATCCGCGCGGCGGCCGAGCGCGGTTGTCATCTTCTCTGCGAGAAACCGTTGACCGACTCGCTGGCCGAGGCCGATGCGATCGCGGCCCTGGCGGAGCGGCATCGCATCAAGATTGCCGTGGCCCATCTGGCGCGCCATGCGCGGGTCTTCCGGACCATGAAGCGCATGATCGAGCGAGGGGAGATCGGGCGTCCGCTCACCTTCTATGGGCGGGGCAAGGAGGATGAGCGGGGCGGCGGGGAGGATCTGGTCGTGCTCGGCACGCACATCCTCGACATCGGCCTCTACCTGTTCGGCAGGCCGGAATTCGTCTTTGCCGATGTTTCCGTGGACGGCAGGCCGATCACCACAGGCGACCGCACATCGACCACGGAGCCCATCGGACTCTGCGCCGGGGACGCGGTCTGGGCCGCCTTCCGGTTTCCGCAAGGCGTGCAGGGCGTGTTCGAAAGCCGCCGGGGGCTTTGCACGGGACCGGTCCGGATGGGCGTCACCGTTGTCGGAACCCGCGGCGCGCTCGCGGTTCGCTACGACGAGGCCCGCCATCTGCGCATCTGCCGTGCGCCTTTTGTGCCGGAGGACGAGATGCATTTCGAAATCCTCGATCTCCCCCCTGAGGACCGGACGCTTCCGTTTTCGGCCGCGCCGCTTGATTACGAAAATCATGGTCCGCAACCGGCCCGCTACTTTGCCGACAACAACCGCTTCGCGGCGTGGGATCTGCTGCAGGCAGTGGAGGAGGAGAACCGCCAGCCGCAGGCAAGTGTCCACGATGCCGTCCATGTGCTCGAAATGATCTACGGCATCTACGCCTCCAGCCTATCGAGACGTGCTGTACCGTTGCCCTTGGAGGAGCGTACCCATCCGCTGGGCTGAGAACCTTTTGGCTGAGCTTTGTCGTAAACTTTGTCGACAAAGATCACGACACAGCTCGCGACAAAGTTGGTTCTCCTGCTTGTTCCAACTGGCGGCCACCGGCCACCAGCGGGCCGACTGACCTGCGACACGGAGTGAAAACCACTATGAACCTTCGGACGGTATTGAGGCGGACGACCAACAGCACTCTCCTGCTGATGACCCTGGCGGCAATTGGCACGGTGATCTGGGTGATCGACGAGGTGCTGGGGTGGGATATCCTGCCGGACTGGATCGAGTCGGGTGCCGTTGCCGGCGTGATTGTCGCCGGCACGCTGACGCTCTTCTCCCTGGTCGCCAGTCTCATGTGCAGTGTGGCCGTGATTGCCGAGAGCGCGGCCGCGCGGGCGGAGGGCGGCGGGGCGCCGGAGGGCAAGCCGTTGCCCCGGCGGCTCAAGGCGGCGCTTTGGGGGCTCCTCCTGCTGGCGACCGTCGGTCTCTACGGATTCCATCGCGTCGACGTGATCCGCGCCACGCGTGCCGTGGCGTCGCGGCGTGCCGAGCATGCGCGGCGCTATCACGAGACCCGCGCCACGCTTGCCGGGCGGATGCCCGCCATCGTGGCCTCCTTCACCCCGGACATGCGCGCGCAGATGGCCCGGCGCATCGAGCCGGCCGCCGAGGCGGATCTTTCCCGGATGCTCGCCGCCGTGCGGGATTCCTCTCCCGGCAACCCCGAGGTCAGCCTCCTGATCCGGGCGGATGCCCCATACCAGTACCAGATTATCCGTGCCACCGGCGCGGTGAAGACGCCGTCGGGCGACTACGCCTATCTGGAACGGCGTCACCTGATCGACCTGCCAACCGTATGGGAGCGCGACACGGTCGCGGCCCTTATGAACGGAGCCGAGCTCGACGTGCCGCACGGACGCAGCGGCGCCTTCATCGACACGCGCAAGCCCTGCGTCTGGGGGGCCATCCGCCACGGGGACGTAGTGGTTGGCCTCGTGGTGCTGCGCGATCGGAGCGAGCGATGGTATTAGAGGGGTACTCGGCTTGCTACAGGGGTGTGCGGGACGCATGGAGCGGGCGGGAACAAGGAAGCACGTGGGGGTGTGTGCGGGCAAGGTGGGACAGGCATTCCTGCCTGTCCTGGATCGGCGCTTGGGGAGTGACGGTGTTGACAGCTCGCGCCCACGCGCGCTGTCTGCCTCGCCGCTTGCGGCGGAAAAGACCAGTTCGGGGGTACGTCACTCGCGGAGCAGGCTCCGCTATAGAAAGACAAGCGCACGGAGCCGCGCGCACTCAAAATCGGTCGCGCACCAGCAGACGCTTCATGCTCCTCCTTCGCCCGGTAGAGCGAGCCTGTGCGCATGGGGCGTTGCTGTGTTGACTGCATTCGTCCACCTACTTGTCCATCCGCGCCATCCGTCGCTCTCTGCTGCGAGGATTCTCAGGCCTGGCTCAACAGGATGCCTTCAAACCGA
>CAYPJN010000451.1:0-2522 GCA_964411055.1 uncultured Lentisphaerales bacterium
TCGGGCGAGGGCGTGCAGCAGGCCCTGCTGAAGATCCTCGAGGGCACCGTGGCGCACGTGCCGCCGACCGGCGGACGCAAGCACCCGAACCAGGAATACATCCATATCAACACCGGGAACATCCTCTTCATCTGCGGCGGCGCCTTCGTCGGACTCGACACCTTCGTCAGGCAGCGCACCGGACTCCAGAGCGTCGGCTACCGCTCCGGGCCGGCGCGCAAAGCCGGCGCGCACGCCCTCGGCGGCGGCCTGTCGGTCGAGCCGGAGGATCTGATCCGCTACGGCATCATCCCCGAGTTCGTCGGGCGCATCCCGGTGACCTGCACGCTCGAGAGCCTCACCGAGGACGACCTGGTACGGATCCTGACCGAGCCTAAGAACTGCATGGTGCGCCAGTACCAGAAGCTGCTCGCGCTGGAGGCGGTCGCGCTCGAGTTCGCGCCGGAGGCCCTGCGCGCGATGGCCCGCGTCGCCCTGGAGCGCAAGACAGGCGCGCGCGGCCTGCGGGCCATCATGGAGCACCTGATGATGGAGCTGATGTACGAGGCGCCGGGACGGAAGGATTTGGGCGAGATCGTGATCTCGGCGGAGATGGTCAAGGCGCAGATCGAGGATCCCGGATCGCTGATCCGGCGCCTCAAGAGCGCCTGAACGGCTTGGCGGCGGAACGGCGCCGGGCACGGGCCGCACCGCCGGAATGCAGGAAACGCAACAGCCCCGCCCGCGCCTGGCGCGCGGCGCGGGCCCGATCAAGGAAGAGCACCATGGCGGCAAAGACAGGCAGACCGGTCATCGCGGCGCAGCTCTACACGCTGCGCGAATTCATGCAGACGCCCGAGGACATGGCCAGGACCATCAAGCGTGTGCGGCAGATGGGCTACGAGGCGGCCCAGATCTCGGGCGTCGGCCCGATCGACCCCGCCGAACTGCGCCGGCTCATGCTGGCGGCCGGCGTCGAGCCGGTCGGCGCGCATGTCGGCCTCGACGCCTTCCGCGCCGACGTGCGCAAGGTCATCGCCGACTGCCAGGCCTGGGGTGTCGGCTATGTGGCCATTCCCGGACTCTCGCGCCAGGGACTTGACACGCCGGCCGACTGGAAGCGGCTCTTCAAGGAGTTCGACGGCTACGCGCGCATCCTGCGCAAGGCGGGTATCGTGCTCCAGTACCACAACCACATGTTCGAGTTCGAGAAGCTCGGCGTCCGCAAGGGCAAGGGCGGCACGACGATCCTCGACCTGCTCTACCGGCAGACGAAGCTGCTGCAGGCCGAGCTCGATCTCGGCTGGGTCGTCCGCGGCGGCCACGATCCCGTCGCCTGGGTCGCGAAGCTGGCCGGTCGTATCGACCAGGTGCATCTCAAGGACTGGGGCGTGATCAACAACGAGCCTGTCTGGCGCGCGATCGGCGAGGGCGGCATCGGCTGGCCGCAGGTCTTCAAGGCCTGCCGGCGGGCCGGCACGCGCTACTTCATCGTCGAGCAGGACAACTGCCCGGTCACCGGCGATCCTTTCCTGAGCCTCAAGATCAGCCGCCAGAATATCCGGGCCATGGGGCTCGGCTGAGCTAGAGCACGCAGACCTCGACCCGGCAGCGGCCCGCCGCGGCGCCGGCGGCGAGCAGGGTCTCGCGGCGCCGCTCCGGCCGCTTGCCGGCGCGGCGGCGCACCGTGCGGATCACCGCCGACGGCGCCAGGAGCGGCACATCCCAGAACACCCGTCCGCCGGGCGCCGGGAGCTGCGCGGCCTCCAGGTCGAGCACGCCCTCGCCGAGCGTGACGGGGGCTTTCTCCTTGAGCAGCGCCTTGGCCAGGTAGCCCAACGGGAGTTCCGCCAGCGAGCCCAGCAGCGGCGGCGCCAGGAGATCCCCGGCCTGGCCGCCAGTGAGCTTGACGAACTGGCTCGCGAGCGCCCGTAGGAAGTTATCGGCATCCGCGTCGGGCAGCGCCGCGGACACGGTGATACCGAAGCCGAAGCGTCCCTGGACCGCTTCCTTGATCAGGATGCGCCGCGACCAGGGACGCCCTGCGGCGCGCCACGCGCCGCCCTCCAGCGTGACGGCGGCGGAGGCATCGCGCCGCGGCGTGCCCGTGCGCGGCCAGTGCAGCGCGGCGCCCAGCAGATGGCGCGAGGACTTCCGCGGCCGGACGGCCGCATCTAGGACGAGTTCCTCGAGAGTGACTTCGATCTCGCAACGTTTCTCCGCCATCGCCACGCCTCCACCGCATGCCGTCGCGGCCACGGTCATCAAGCCCGCTTCCACCGGCGACAGGAGTATCGCTTTTCCCGCGAAGGATGTCCATTCCATATCACTTTTAGCGTTGTCCATCCGGTTTCCATCTCGACACCCGGCGCCGCGCCTGATATTCTGCGCGGTGTACCTCCGCGAAGAAGCGACAGGCGCTTCCGGCGGAACCAGACCGACTCCCCATGGGCAATATCTTTCTGTCGGGCGTGGGCGGGCAGGGCATTCTGCTGGCCGCCAAGATCATCGCGGACGCGGCGGCGCACGCCGGCTTCGAGGTC
>CAYPJN010000452.1:0-2522 GCA_964411055.1 uncultured Lentisphaerales bacterium
CCGGGCCGCGTGGCGGCCTTCGAGATCATGATCACCACGCCCTCGATCCGCTCGCGCATCCGCGACGCCAAGACCTTCCAGATCGCCTCCGACATCCAGACCGGCGCCAAGTTCGGCATGATCACGCTCGACACGCACCTGCTGAACCTCTACCAGGCTGGGCTGATCCACTACGAGGACCTGATCACCAAGTCGCAGGATCCCGACGCCGTCGTCGAGAAGCTGAAGGAACTGTCGGGCGGCAAGCGCAAGGCCTGATGCGGCCGAGAGGGGAAGATATCCGATGGCGGACGATGTGACGGAGAAAAGAAAGCCGGAATTGCTCGATCCGATCCTGGATCTGGCGATCAACAACGGCGTGATCGACGCCCAGCAGGCGGCCGAGCTGAAGGAGGAGCACGAGCGGAGCGGCAAGCCGTTCCGCAGCCTGATGATCGACATGGGGTTCCTCGGCGAGGAGGAGCTTCTCTCGCTGCTGGCCGGATACATGGGATGCGAGATTGTCGACCTGACCACCGTCGATATCCCTCCCCATGTCCGCAGCGCCGTTCCCGCAGCGGTCGCGCGCATGTACAACGTTGTGCCCATCGCCGTCCAGCCGGGATCCGTCACGCTGGCCACCTCCGGACTGGTCGACCCGCTGGCCACCGACGAGCTGATGTTCGTGCTGGCGCGCGACATTACCTTCGTCCTCGCGCGCGAAATCGATGTCCAGAACCGCGTCAACGAGTACTACGGCGACGACAGCGCCACCGTCGCCGACATGCTGTCGAACCTCGAGTCGGTCATCGAGAAAGACGAGTCGCTGGGCCTCAGCGAGGGCGTGGACGAGAAGGCCATCGCCGAGCAGGCGGGGGCGGCCCCCGTCGTGCGCTACGTCAACCTCGTGCTCTACCAGGCCGTCAAGGACCGCGCCTCGGACATCCATTTCGAGCCATTCGAGCGGGAGTTCCACATCCGCTACCGCATCGACGGCGCGCTCTACGAGATGCAGCCGCCGCCGCGGCGCCTGGCGCTGCCGATCATCTCGCGCGTCAAGGTGCTGGCCAACCTGAACATCGCCGAGCGCCGCGTGCCGCAGGACGGGCGCATCGCCATCTCCGTCGCGGGACACCAGGTCGACCTGCGCGTCTCCTGCCTGCCGACCCAGTTCGGCGAGAGCGTCGTGCTCCGCGTCCTCGACCGCAGCAACGTCTCGCTCGACATCCAGAACCTCGGCTTCCCGGAGGATGTCCTCGACATGGTCATGATGGACATCGAGAAGCCCAACGGCATCATCATCGTGACCGGCCCCACGGGCAGCGGCAAGACCACTACGCTTTACGCCTGCCTCAACACGATCAACACCATCGACTCCAAGCTGCTGACGGCGGAGGAGCCGGTCGAGTACGACATGGACGGCATCATCCAGGTGCCGATCAACCCCCAGGTGGGCAACACCTTCCCCAAGGCGCTGCGCGCCTTCCTGCGACAGGATCCCGACATCATGATGATCGGCGAGATCCGCGACTTCGAAACCGCCGAGATCGCCATCCAGGCCTCGCTCACCGGCCACCTCGTCTTCAGCACGCTCCACACCAACGACGCAGCCGGCGCCGTCACGCGCCTCGTCGACATGAACGTGCCGCCCTATCTCGTCTCCTCGACGCTCGAGGTCGTGCTGGCGCAGCGCCTCGTGCGCACCATCTGCAGCAACTGCAAGACGCCCTACGCCCCGGACGATGACACGCTGCGGCGGCTCGGCATGCGGCGCGACCAGATCGGCGACCGGCCCTTCTACTACGGGCGCGGCTGCCCCGTCTGCAACAACGCGGGCTACAAGGGCCGCAAGGGCATCTTCGAGTACCTGCGCGTGAACGAGCCGATCCGCCAGTTGATCAACGAGCGCAAGCCCACCCTGATCATCCGCGAGAAGGCCCGCGAGCTGGGCATGCGCACCATGCGCGAGGACGGCGTCCGCAACGTGCTCGACGGCTACACGACCGTCGACGAGATACTGAGGTACACCTGACCATGGAGAACATCGTCATCCTGGGCAGCGGGCCGGCCGGCCTGACCGCCGCCATCTACGCCGCGCGCGCCGGCCTCGCCCCGCTGCTCGTCGACGGCATGCAGCCCGGCGGACAATTGACCGACACGACGGATGTGGAGAACTTCCCGGGCTTCTCCGAGCCGGTCGGCGGCCCCGAGCTGATGGACCGCATGCGCCGCCAGGCGCAGCGCCTCGGCGTGACCTTCCGCATGGACGAGGCCGTGGCGGTGCGCCTCGCCGCCGGCGCGGAGACACCCGACTCCGGGCGTGTCCACGACGTTGCCCTGGGCCTCTCCGGCGAGAAGCTGCAGACGCGCGTGCTGATCGTCGCCACCGGCGCCTCCGCTCGCTACCTGGGCCTGGCCTCCGAGAAGCTGCTGCTGGGCCACGGCGTCTCCGGCTGCGCCACCTGCGACGGCGCCTTCTTCCGTGACCAGCACGTGGCCGTTGTCGGCGGCGGCGACACGGCCCTCGAGGACGCGCTCTACCT
>CAYPJN010000453.1:0-2520 GCA_964411055.1 uncultured Lentisphaerales bacterium
GGCGGGCTTGAGCCTTGCATGACGCATGATCTTGCTCCTTCAAAGGGGCGGTTCTGGTTCCGCCTACCCTGTGGAAGCGTTGCCCCCTCCATTTTTCCACACCCTCGGTCAAATAAATACCACAATTTGCCTGTCCCCAAGGGGGGGTGTCCACCCTCGGTCAAATAAATACCACAATTTGCCTGTCCCCAAGGGTGCAATTTGCCTGTCCCCAAGGGGGTGCCCAAGGGGGTGTGGAAAACCGCGGTTGGCCACGGGGCGAGGCGGGTGCCGCGAGTGGCGAGTGGTCAGGGTGGGGGGGGTCAGGGTGGGGGTGGTGAGGATCTGGACAAGGATCGGGAGACGCAGAATACGGCAATATTGCCGTTGAATCATCATAAAAAGCCAAAATATCCCTTTATGCGGCAATAAATTGCCGTTATGATAGCGACATGACCAGAGCGATAAGCGTCTGGCGACCTGAGGAGCCGCGACGATGAATGGCTACACAGCCGAAGTGATGGAAAATGTCCGCCGTGTCCATGCCGGGCAGGGCGAGTTTTTGCAGGCCGTGCACGAGGTCTTCGAGTCGATCGAGCCGGCGGTCGCGCGCCACCCGTCCTACCGCACGCAGGCGATCCTCGAGCGCATCACCGAGCCGGAGCGCGTGGTCATTTTCCGCGTGCCTTGGTCCGACGACGCCGGCAACATGCGCGTGAACCGCGGCTACCGCGTGCAGTTCAACAGCGCGCTCGGCCCGTACAAGGGCGGGCTGCGCTTCCATCCCTCCGTCAACCTCTCGATCATCAAGTTCCTGGGCTTCGAGCAGATATTCAAGAACGCGCTGACGACGCTGCCCATGGGCGGCGGCAAGGGCGGCAGCGACTTCGACCCCAAGGGCCGCAGCGATGCCGAGGTCATGCGTTTCTGCCAGTCCTTCATGACCGAGCTCTACCGCCACATCGGCGCCGGTACCGACGTGCCCGCGGGCGACATCGGCGTGGGCGGACGGGAGGTGGGCTTCCTGTTCGGGCAGTACAAGCGGCTGGCCAACCAGTTCACCGGCGTCCTGACCGGCAAGGGTCCCGAGTGGGGTGGCTCGCTGGTTCGTCCGCAGGCCACGGGCTACGGCTGCGCCTATTTCGCCCGCGAGATGCTCCAGACGCGCGGCGAGACGCTCGATGGCAAGGTCTGCACCGTCTCGGGCGCCGGCAACGTGGCGCAGTACACGGTCGAGAAGCTCAACCAGCTCGGCGCGAAGGTGGTATCGCTCTCGGACTCCGGAGGCACGATCCACGATCCCGCCGGCATCGACGCCGAAAAACTGGCTTGGGTTATCAACCTCAAGACGGTGGCCCGCGGCCGGATCGCGGACTACGCCCGGCAGTTCGCCGGGTCGCGGTATCACGAAGGCCAGCGCCCCTGGCAGATTCCATGCGACTGCGCCTTCCCGAGCGCGACGCAGAACGAGATCGACGGCGAGGACGCCCGCGCGCTCGTGCGCCAAGGCTGCCGCCTCGTCGCTGAGGGCGCCAACATGCCCAGCACGCCGGAGGCGGTCGAGGTCTTCCGGGAGAGCGGCGTCCTGTTCGCGCCCGGCAAGGCCTCGAACGCCGGCGGCGTGGCCACCTCGGGACTGGAGATGTCGCAGAACGCCATGCGCCTACGGTGGGACGCGGACGAGGTCGACGAACGTCTCAACCGGATCATGAAGGCCATCCATGCGCAGGCGCTGGACGCCTCGTGCGAGTACGGCCGCCCCGGCGACTATGTGCTGGGCGCCAACATCGCGGGCTTCGTCAAGGTCGCCAACGCGATGATCGACCAGGGCCTGGTGTAGCCGGAAGCGGATCACCTGAAGCGGCGCAGGGCCAGGAGGATCACCGCGAGCCCGGCCATGGAGGCGGCCAGGGCCAGCAGCAGGACGAGCCACCGGGGCCAGGCGGAAGGGGAGAGGGACAGCGCCCGCGGGCGCCGTCGGCGCCCGGTTCGGCGGTAGTCGCGGACCGCCGCGGCGGACGGCTCGTCGTCGCACAGGCGCGCCGCGGGCTTGTGGCGCAGCATGGTGCTGCCGCCGGGGGGCGGCGCCTCGCCGATCGGGAACTGGACATGGCGCACCTGCCGCATGTCCAGCAGCGC
Source organism: uncultured Lentisphaerales bacterium (assembly GCA_964411055.1). Taxonomy (GTDB): domain Bacteria; phylum Verrucomicrobiota; class Kiritimatiellia; order RFP12; family JAAYLN01; genus JAAYLN01. Next base: position 2,119 of record CAYPJN010000453.1, read on the forward strand.
GGCATGCCAGTTGCGCGGACGGCGGGCGGGGTTCTTGGCCAGCAGCTTCTCGAGCAGGGCGGCATAGGGCGCGGAGAGTTCGGGCGCGAAATCGCGCGCGTCCGGCGCCTGGCCGGAGCACTGCAGTTGCATGACCTCGTCGTCCGTCTTGCCGGGGAAGAGTTGGCGCCCGGTCGCCATGTGGTAGAGCGTCGCCCCCAGGGCGTACATGTCGGTACGGCAGTCGAGCGGCGCGGATCCCGTGATCTGCTCGGGCGCCATGTAGGCCGGCGTCCCCGAGATGTAGTTGTCCGCCACGTCGCCCCGCGCGCGTCCGCGCACGCAGCGCGCCACGCCGAGATCGGTCAGCTTGACCGTGCCGTCGGCATCGACCATGATGTTGCCGGGTTTGATGTCGCAATG
>CAYPJN010000454.1:0-2519 GCA_964411055.1 uncultured Lentisphaerales bacterium
CGGGGTAGTTGCCGGCGCCGTGGAACTGCATGCAGAGGACGCCGACGCTGCTGAGTCCGCCGCGCGCCGGGCTCGTGTAGCCGAAGCCGCCGTCGGGGTGGGCGTTCTTCTGGAAGCCCTTGACGGCCAGCTTGCTGGCGCGCAGGAGCGCCTCGGGGTCGCTGTAGAAGTCGGCCATCATGGCGGCCTTGAGCGCCTGCGCCGCCCAGCCCATCACCGAGGTGTCGTCGCGGTCGCCGGGCTTCAGCGCGTAGTCCCATCCGCCCGAGTCGTGCTGCCCGTCGATGATCAGCTTGACGGCGCGTTCCACGGCCGACTTGACGTTGGGGTTCATGGTCATGCCGTAGGCCTCGCATAGGGCGTAGGTGGCGATGTAGTGCTCGTAGTTGCCGGGCCACTTGCCGCTGGAGGGCTGCGATCCGAGCAGGTACTCGATGCCGCGCTGGACCGTGTCGCCGAACTCCTCGGAGCTGCCCGGCTTCTCGCCGTGGGCCAGGAAACAGAGCACGGCAAGGGACGTCATGGCGTTCTTGTTGGGCGGCCATGAGCCGTCGGCGTTCTGCTTCTGCTTCAGCCAGCGCAGGGCGCGCATCACGGCCGTCTCCGTCGCGGCGTTGCCGTGGCCGGCGGCGATGAGCTGGCCGCGCATGCCCGCGCTGCGCGTGGAGCCGTAGATGTTGCGCAGGATGACCGGGCTGCGGACCTTGAGCACCGTGTCGAAGGTCGTCGGCTGCGGGCTCATGGGGCCCTCGGCGACGGACGAAACGGGAGTCTCCATGGCGATTTCCGGCGTGAAGTCGATGTCGGTCGGCTGGATCTCGTCGGGGAGCGGATCGTGTTCGACGATCTCCTCCAGTTCCTCCATTTTTTCCACCTCGAGGATCTCGGTCTCGATCAGGCGCTCGTCGCGGGCCGAGGCGTTGGCGAAAAGCGCCAGCAGGCCGATGCCGATCACGGGAATGAGGATCGCCGCCGCCGGGGCGAGCTGGCGCTGCAGCTCCGTGCGGGCGATCTTGAAATCGCGGCTGTCGCGCGGCTTGCCCAGCCCGGAGAACATCATGCGCAGGCGCTGCCAGTAGTTCTTCTCGTTGAAGAGGTCCATCAGCTCCAGGAAGGCGGGATCCTGCAGCGGAGGCGGAATGTATGTGTTGGACATTTTGGCGTCTCCCTTCCGCGGCGCGTTGCATGCCGTCGGCTTGTCTTTCCAAGTGGCCTGCCGGGGCCGGCCGCCTCCCCGGCGCCAACGGCGCAACCATGGCCGGGGGACATTTCCCAAACCAATGATAGATTACCTTGGAAGCGGGTTATTGTCACGCATTTTTTGCACGCAGTAATTGCACTGTTGATTACGATTCAACTTTCGATTCCAATCCGCTAAGCTGTCACCATGTTCATTCACCGCTCTCTCCTGATGATCCTCCTGCTGTCCGCCGTCGGAAGCGGCGGACAGACCCTCGCCCAGGCGCCGTCCAACGCGCCCGCGACATCCCCGGTCCCGCCGGAGCCGTCGGCCTTGCCGCCGCGCACGAACGCGGTGCCCTTCCTGTTCCCCACCAACGCCCTGCCACGCCCGGGAACGAACAACGCGGCGGCCGTGGCCGAGGCGACCACGGCGGAGGAGATGCAGAACGTCTACGAGGACATCGCCCTGCTGACCGAGACGATGCTGCTTGTGCGCCGCCACTACGTGGAGGAGCTCGACTACCGCCGCATCGTCTACAGCGCCATCCACGGCATGCTCTCGGATCTCGATCCCCACAGCGACTTCCTCGAGCCGAAGCAGTCCGACGGACTGAAGGAGGAGACCGAGGGCCAGTTCGGCGGGATCGGCATCCAGATCGGGATGCGCGGCGGCCTGCCGCTCGTGATCGCGCCCATCGAGGACTCGCCCGCGTTTGCGGCGGGGCTGCTGGCGGGCGACATGATCGTCGCCATCGAGGGCCAGCCGGCCCTGGGGCTCAACATCGAGCAGGTGATGCAGAAGCTGCGCGGCATGCCCGGCACGCGCGTGACTGTGACCATCGGGCGCGAGGGCCGTGATCCCTTCGATGTCACCCTGACGCGCGACCGGATCAAGGTGGCCAGCGTCAAGGGCGCGCGCGTGCTGCGCGGCAACGTCGGCTACCTGCGGATCATCCAGTTCAGCGAGCCGACCGGCGCCGAGGTCGCCGCCGCGCTCGAACGCCTGACAACCAACGCGCTGGCCGGGCTGGTGCTCGACCTGCGCGACAATCCGGGGGGACTCCTGAACCAGGCCATCGCCGTCGCCGAGCAGTTCCTTCCCGCGAAGGCCTTGATTGTAACGACCCGCGGGCGCGAGGGTGTCCACGAGACCGAGACCTTCCGCGCCGGCGGGCGCCGCCACCTCACCGGCCTGCCCATGGCCATCCTGATCAACCGCGGCACGGCCAGCGCGGCGGAGATCGTCACGGGCGCCCTGCAGGACGCGAAGCGCGCCATCGTGATCGGCGACAAGAGCTTCGGCAAGGCCTCCGTGCAGAAGATCCTGCCGCTGGCGA
>CAYPJN010000455.1:0-2516 GCA_964411055.1 uncultured Lentisphaerales bacterium
ACCGTAAACAGGCAGTTCGGCGGGGCGCGAGCGCGCGGCGCGGAGGTTGCGGTAGATCTCTTTGCAGCCGTCGAAAGAGAAGCCCCACGGTTCGTCGAACGCGGCGATGAAACCCTCGCCCTGGCGTCCGTCCTTGTCGTCCGGCGCGAGAAGTGTGATGCCGAGTTCTGCGGCGCGCGCGAAATACGGGTCGAGCGAAACACCTTTCGGCGCGGTGAGTCCGATCATTGTGAAGCCGAGCGAGGCGACGAACTCGAAGTCGTTGGTCGTGACGTGCGTCATCAGAAGCGGGAAAACCGGCTTGTTCTTGTAGGAGATGGTATTGTCCTTGTTGATCCACCAATCAGGACGCTTGGGCCCGTTTTCCCACGGTGCGCCGCGAAGGAATTTCCACGATGCGGGGCTCCCGGCGCTTGCGTTCATAAGGCGCCCCTTGTAGCGGTAGAACTCGCGACCGTTGTCGAGGAAGCGCACCACAACATCCGTCGGGACATTTCTAAACTGATGCGGCGGTACGGCGAAAAAGTGTTCGTTCGTGTCTGAGAGAGTGTAGCGATATGTCGCGTTGGCGTAAGGAGGATGAATGTTGTCTATCGCGACCTCGACCGGGAATGGAATATCGCGGGATGCCGGCACGACTGCAACAACCGGATGGTCGCCGTATGCCATGTCGCACTCATAGACCAGAAACGGCGCGACGGGGCCGATCTCGCGGGCGACTTTTGAGTAACGGACGCTGGCGACGCGCATGTTCTTCGCACCGGAAAAGAGAACTACCGGCACGTTGTCGTCATCAATCACCTCCGACGATATTTCATACCACGGATTTATCGCCTCGCGGTCGACGCCGCCGTCCACCCAGGTGCGAAGTATGCGCAGCGCGCGGTCATACGTGAAGGCGACGTGCGTCCAACGGTGTTTTGGAAAGCGGGCGAGGCCGTTCATCGTGTTGCCCTGGGCAATGTATTTCTCCGCGAGCGCCATGCGTTTCTCGCGACCGGGAAGCACTTTGAAATCCAGTTTCTCGCCGTCGAACCCCATGTAACCCAGCGAGAATGTCGCGGTAGGTTCACCGGACATTTTTACCGACATGTCGAACGACCGCCGCCACCAGTCCTTGCCGGTCTTCGACGCGATGCCGTATGACTCCTTAGCGGGAATGTCGGCCTCAAGATAGATCCACGCCTCGACCGTCATGCCGTCCTTGAAGGATATCCTGCCCTTGTCCTGAACGGTAACGCTGCCGGGCTGCTCGCCGAAACGCAGGACAGTGAGGCCGCACTCGTCGTCGAACATTTCGCCGTTCTTGACGGTGATGGCGGCCTTCTGGATGTTGCCGGACTTGTCCACGAAATCGAATACGTCCGGCTCCAGCAGAAAGCAGGTGTCGGCGTCTGCCGTAAATTTTGACGGCGCTCCTGCCGCGATTATTTCAAGCGGCTTTTCGACAATCGCGGCGAATGCGGCTGCGGATGCCAGCGATGCCAGAGAAGCGATAGCGGTTGATGCAATCTTCATGGTTCTCCACGTTGTGTTTATCATGCAATTCATACCGTACCGGATGGCCATGTCCGTCATCGCACTAAAATAATAGTGCAAAGCTTCCTGTGACACTCAAAACAGCCCATGTCCGGGCCCTTGCCGAAGACGCGGGGCGAGTCGGCGAGGTCTGTCGCGCCGTACGTCATCCAGGCGAGGAGCATGCCCGTGTCGATGCAAGGCGATGAGGAGGAAAGCGCATAGTTGCCGCGAGCGGCGTTGCGGTACCGCGGATCCTCGTAGATGCAATCGGTCGCCACGATCTTGTCCGCCGGCGGCGCGACAATGCACGAGTTTATGGCATTCAGCTTGCCTGAGCCAGTGAACACCACATTTCTGGCCGTACCGGAAGCGTTTGTGTTGCCGCCAAAGATACAGTTTTTAACCGTTACTCCAATATCGTATATCTCCATGCCGCCAACCATGTTTCCCGCGATCGTGCAGTTTTCGCAAGTACCGCCCGCATGGGAGAAGATGACACAGCCGCCCGAATAATTGTCGGCTATGAGACAGTTGCGGATCACGGTTTGCCCTGCAGTGCTTGACGGACTTAGGAGATAGATAAGTGGCCCAGTTCCGCCGGCGTTGTTGTTGGTGATTACACAATTTTCGACGGTGCTGACACCAGCGATGTATAAGACACCACCTTTATAGCTACCGTAACCCAAGTTGTTTATCAGGTGGCTGTCCGTGACAACAGCGCCGCCGCTAAGCCACACATTTCCGGCATTATTCCAACTGCTTCTATCGCGGACAATGCAGTTCGTCATGATAGACGCCTGCGTGATACTGACGGAGAGGGCTTTCGCCCGCGTGATTGTGAATCCGTCGAGCGTAGCACCGGAGCTTGAGATGTCTACTAGCGTCGCGGAATACGAGGTGCCAAAGGAGTTGGAAATTACGGTATGGTTCGGCCCCTCCATTGAACGCAGTGTGATGCCGGCAGTGATGTCCACGTATGTTTTGTCGGCGGCGAG
>CAYPJN010000456.1:0-2515 GCA_964411055.1 uncultured Lentisphaerales bacterium
GCGGCCCCTTGCGGGCCACACTAGCCATTGGATCCGGACGCGCCATCAAGGCGCGGCCGGATCTTTTTTTTGCCGTCAACCATCAACCACCAACCATCAACCACCAACCACCAACCACCAACCACCAACCACCAACCACCAACCACCAACCATCAACCATCAACCATCAACCATCAACCGACGGCCGGATGCAGGTAGACCGGGACAGGATCGCGCGGCGCGGCCGCGGGATGCGCCAGGAAGAGCGTTCCGATAGCGGCGGCCGATGGCATCAGAGTCTCGGCCGTCAGGCCGCGGGCGCGGGCGAATTCCGCCAGGCAGGCTGGCGCACGGACACCGTCGGGCGTCACGATCCGCGCGTCCGGCGGCACAAGTTCCGCGAGCGCGTCCGGTGTGCAGAGCACGAAGTCGCCGCCCGCATGCGACGGCGGTTCGCCGGTGGCCGCGAGCAGCAGCGCCCCGTCCGGCGCGCAGCGGTAGACGGCGCACCAGAGCCGGTTGCGCCGCGCGTCGCCCACGACCGCGACGCAGCCGTGCCCGGTCCGCCGCAGGCAGCCGTCCGCCAGGCCCGCCGCGCTGGGCAGCCCGTAGAGCGGAACCGCGCGCGGCAGCGCGAGCCCCTGTAGGAAGGCGATGGCCGCCCTGATGCCCGAGAAGGAGCCGGGGCCGGTGCCCGCGACCAGCGTTGTCAGCGCGGACGGCGCGACGTCCAGCGCGGCAAGACCTGCCATGAGCTCCGCGGCCCAGGCCGGCGCGCGCGGCTCCGCGGCGCCGAAGGGCCGCGAGACGAGGAGTTCACCGTCGCAGTACAACGCCCAGGAACCGGGCGCCGCCGACCGCTCCACCACCAGCGTGTAACGCATGCCGCGGCCCCCCGCTAGATCAGGTCGCACTTGCCGCCGCTGCAGGCGACGGTCTGGGTGACCACGGTGTTGTCCTCGCGCTCGCGCATCTGCGTGTAGTCGACGGGCGCGTAGGTGCGCGTGAGGTCCTCCCAGAGCTTGCAGTTATGCACGCGCTTGAGGCAGCGCGTCATCTTGAGGCTGTCGCCGCCGAAGTAGTTCCGGGCGAACTTGTGCGCCCGCCGCACCCAGTCGCGCTTGGCGTCGCGCAGGCCGATCATGGCCTCGTAGACGCGCTTCGGATAGGTGTTGGGTACCGGCGCCTCCAGATCCTCGCCGCGCCCCAGCACGCAGTCGCAGGCGGCCCAGAGGTTGTCGTCGAAGGCCACCATGCCGTCGACGATGAGCCCCGACGACATCAGGGCGCCGGCGCCGTAGGCGCGGACGATGGCCTCGGCGTCCAGCACCTCCGAGAAGGGGGCCTGCGGGTAGTCGAGGTCGCCGCCGTCGGGCAGGAGCGAGATGCCGGCGAACACCTTGCGGTTATCGAAGATGTAGTCGGCGACGGCGGCCCACTCATCGTCCTTGACGGAGATCGTGTTGGAGACGTTGTGGCTCAGCCAGGGCGCGGCGCAGCGTTCCGGGCGGCGGCCCGCGTCGATCCAGTTCTCCTTGGTCAGCTTGACGGCCTTGAGCAGGTCGATGGCCGTCACGTCCTGCTTGGTGCGCGCCTCGGGCCCCGCCTCGATGCAGAAGGTCAGGACCACGTCGGTGCCGTTGGGGTTCCAGACCGAGCGCTCCACGGCCAGCGGGTTCTGCGCCTTGAAGAAGTCGACGAGCAGCTCGTCCTCGTTGGCCTGCGTGCGGCGGAAGTAGCGGCGCGAGTGGTGGGGGTGGATGCCCGAGCTGGTACCCAGGATGCAACTCGTCGTGCCGGCGGGCTTGACACAGGTCGTGCGGGCGGCGGGATTGACGCCGATGCGCTGGGCGACCTGCGCGTTGATTTTCAGGATGAGCGCGGCCATGCGGCGCTGCAGGGCGGGATCGAAGGCCACCTCGGGGTGCTCCATCATGCCCGTCATCGAGATTCCCAGCAGCGCCTCGCGCCGGGCGATGTCCGTGCTGGTCTCGCCCAGGTACTCGAAGTCGGTATAGTCGGCCTGAAGGGTGCCCAGCACGGCCGCGGCCGTGCTGGCCTCGGCGAAGGAGGCCTCGTCCGTGACGCGGCCCATGTTGATCTCGCAGAGGTTGCAGAAGGCGAAGCCCGAGCGGCCATCGATCTGCGGCAGCAGGCCGATCTCGCCGCAGGGGTTGAAGGTCGCATCGAGGTTGTCGGTCCAGATGAAACCCGGCTCGCCGAACTCGCGCACCGATTTCATCAGCGCCAGGAACTGCTCGCGCGGGGTCTGGTCGCGGAGCAGGATGGCTGAGTTGTTCGACCTTGCGCGCTGCGGGTTCTCCTGGAACCAGTTGCCGGTCTTGGCCGTGGCCATCTCGTGGTCGTCGGGCGAGAACATGCAGATGGTCGCGCTGCGCCGCACGCCGCCGGAGAGCACCGCGTCCGAGGCGTGCATCAGGATGTCGTAGGCGTCCACCGGCCGCAGGCGCGTCTGCCCCGCGTCGAGGCAGCGGTCGAGCAGCTTGCGGATGATCTCGAGGCTGCGCGCGAGCGG
>CAYPJN010000457.1:0-2513 GCA_964411055.1 uncultured Lentisphaerales bacterium
GCGGGCGTGCGAGTCGCCGCCGGTGAGGATGGCGGAGGCCTCGACGCTGAAGAGGGTGGCGATCTGCGGCAGCAGTCCCATGGGCAGGTCGCGGGCGCCCGACTCGAAGGCCGCATAGGCCGCCGCTTCCAGCTTCAGCGCCTGCGCGGTCGCCTCAACGGTGAGGCCGGCCGCCTCGCGCGCTCCGCGCAGACGCGCGGCGATCTGACTGCGGTTGTTGCTCATCTAACATGCTCCTTGATGTGCTCCCGGCACCAGTCCGTGGCCGCCTCGAAAATCTTCCGGTTTACGGGAATCAGCTTGGGTTTCTTGGCAAAGCTGGCGTCGAGCGCCTCGGTCATCTTATCTCGCGGCAGGCCGGTGGCGTCCAGATAGGCGAGCGCCGCGAGCATGACGGTGTTGGCAGCGCGGGGGACGCCGAGCTGCTCGGCCAGCTCCGATGCCGGCACCGTCACCAGGTGGACGCCGGCCGGGGCCTCGGCGGGGGTCGCGCCCGCGAGCGCGTCGCAGACCAGCAGCCCACCCTGGCGCACGGCGGTGGCGAAGCGTTCGAAGGAGGGACGGTTCATGCAGACCAACACGTCGGGCGCGGTCGCGTCCGGCGAGCCGATCGGGCGTCCGCTGACGACGACCGTGCAGGAGGCGGAGCCGCCGCGCTGCTCCGGTCCGTAGCTCGGGAACCACGAGGCGTGCTGTCCGGCGAAGCGTCCTGCCTCGGCCAGGGCGATGCCGAGGCTCAGGATGCCCTGGCCGCCGAAACCGGCAATCTTCATACGTTTCTCGACGAATTTAGGATCGGGCAGCGCGGCGATGTTGCCGGCCTGGCCGCCGAAGAATTCGGAAGGCGACGGGGCCGGCGCGGGGGCGGGCAGCGCCGCCGCCGTGTCGGAGGTGTCACGCAGACAACCGAGCGGATACTCCGCCTCCATCTTGTCGATAACGAAGCGCGCGGACTGCACGGCGTCGAGGCCCATGTTGGTGGGGCAGGGCGAGAGGAACTCGACGAAGGCGTAGCCCTTGCCGTCGCGCTGGATCTCGATCGCCTTGCGCACGGCCTGGCGCGCCTGCATGATGCGCTTGGTGTCGGCCAGCGAGCAGCGGGCGATGTAGACCGGCGCCTTGAGCTGGTTGAGGGTCTCGCAGACATGCAGCGGGTAGCCCTCGTGCTCGGCGGAGCGGCCGGCGGGCGAGGTGGCGGTCTTCTGCCCGATCAGCGAGGTGGGCGCGAGCTGTCCGCCCGTCATGCCGTAGGTCGCGTTGTTGACGAAGAAGGTCGCGAAATGCTCGCCGCGGCTGGCGGCCTGGAAGGTGCAGTTGAAGCCGATCGCGCCGAGGTCGCCGTCGCCCTGGTAGGAGATGACCACGCGGCCAGGCAGCGTGCGGCACATGGCCGTGGCGACGGCCTGGGCGCGGCCGTGGGCGGCCCCGACGTTGCCGGCGTCCCAGTAGTAGTAGCCGAAGACGGCGCAGCCGATGGGGTTGACGATCACGGTCCGGTCCTGGAGCCCGAGGTCGACGAGCGCCTCGCAGATGAGCTTGTGGAGGATGCCGTGGCCGCACCCCGCGCAGTAGTGCGTGTCGCGGGTCGGGCTGCCGCTGCGTTCGAAGGTGTCGTAGAAACCGACGGATTGCTTGATATTCATGGGTTCAGGGACCAGGGGCTTTGTCGCGAGCTTTGTCGTGAGCTTTGTCGAGCTTGGTTCAGGGTTCAGGGGACGACGGGCGGGCAGGATGGCGCCCAGTTGGAAGCCTCCGCCGCCTCGGCGGTGGTGGTGGCCGGGGCTGGGCAGCGGTTGCCGCGCAGCCGCGCGAGCACGGCCGCCACGACCTGCTCCACGGTGACGAGGATGCCGCCCATGCGGTTGACCAGCGTCAAGCTGCCGGCCGCCTGTCCGAGTTGGAAGGCCACATCGTCGCGGTACTGGCCGCAACTGAGCTCGACCACGACGACCGGCTTGCCTTTGGCGGCCTGCTGCAATTGGCGGACGGGGAAGGGGTAGAGGGTGATGGGCCGGAAGAGACCGGCCCGGACCCCCTGCTGGCGGAGGGCGTCGACCGCCGAGCGCGCGATGCGGCTCGAGATGCCGTAGCCTGTCAGGACGATCTCGGCGTCGTTCGTCAGATACGTCTCGCAGAGGGCGTCGGCCTGCATCGCCTCGTACTTGGCCTGCAGGCGGAGGTTGTGCTCTTCCTGCATGGGGGCGTTGAGGAAGATCGAGGTGATCAGGTTGCGGCGCGTCTCGGCGTTGCCCTGGACGGCCCAGGCGCGCGTGTCGACCGGCGGCCGTTCGGCGGCGGGGAGGCGCAGCGTCTCCATCATTTGGCCCATGACCGCGTCGGCCAGGACGATGACCGGGTTGCGGTGGCGGAAGGCGAGGTCGAAGGCCGTCATCGTCAGGTCGCACATCTCCTGCACGTTGCCGGGGGCCAGCACCAGGCAGTGGTAGTTGCCGTGGCCGCCGCCCTTGACGGCCTGGTTGTAGTCGCTCTGTTCGGGATAGACGTTGCCGAGG
>CAYPJN010000458.1:0-2508 GCA_964411055.1 uncultured Lentisphaerales bacterium
TCCGAGTGCGGCTGGGACGGCAGCGAAAGCTGTCCCGAGTGCGGCGCGGAGCGCTTCGTCGGCGTGCAGTTCTGCGGCGGCTGCGGCGCCGACACGCGCGTCTACGAGACGATCGACAACCTGACACACCGCATGCAGGGCGCGCTGGAGGCCGCGGAATTCGAGCGCGTCATTGCCCTCGCCGCGCGCGCGCAGGGTTTCGAGCCCGCGGGTCCGTCGGGCCGCGCCCGCCTCAAGCGCGTGCAGCAACTGCGCGACGAGGCGCAGCGCCAGGCCGGCCGCCGCGACCAGCTCCAGGAGCTGATCCCGATGGAGATGCGCGCGGAGAACTACGAGCGCGCGCAGGAGTTCATCCGCGAGTTCCGCGCGCTCAGCGGCAACCGGCCGCTCTTCGCCGACCAGGAGCAGGCGCTGCCCGAGCTGCGGCTGCGGCGCGACATCAAGAGGGCGCGGCGCGCCTGCCGCGACCACGAGTGGCGCTATGCGTTGCAGTTGTGCGACGACCTGCTGGCCTCGGTCGCGCCCGACAACCCCGATTGCCTGGCGCTGCGGCGTTCGATCCTGCGCCGCCGCGGCCTGCGACACGCCGGCGGCGGGCTGCTGGCGGCCGGCGGCGCCGTGCTCATATACCTGCTGGCCCTGCCGCCGCTGGCGCGGATCTTCGCCCCCGCCCTGCCGCCGTCGCTGAACCTCGCCTGGCGCCCCGCGCGCCGGGTCTACGAGGCGCCGCGCCTCGGACGGCCGCTTGCCGCCTTTGCCCGGATGCTGGGCGTGACGGACCTGGCGGCGGCCTTCGCCCCCGCCCCCGCCGCCGCCGAACCGGGAACTCGCACGGCAGCGCGACGCGATCCGGCGGAAATGCTGCTGCTGCTAGACAACTACACCAACCAGCTCCAGCAGGTGGCCAACGAGCGCGACCGCTACGAGGAGACCTGGCCGGAGCAATACCGCCAGGAGCTGGAGACGCTCATGGAGCGGCGGCGCAACGCCGGCGACTTCGAGGCCTGGAACGCCATCAACACCGAGCATGGCCAGTTCGCCCGCAGCCGATCCATCGGTGCCATCGGCGAGGACGAGAACTCCGAACTGGCCCTGCTCAAGCGGAAGTACCGCGCCCAGGCGGACGGCGGAAGGATCGAGTACGCGCGGTGCATCGTGGCCGCGACCAAGAAGTATCTTAACGACCTGACCAACCTTCAGAGCGCCTACACCCGCGATGCCCGGATGCGCGAGGCGGCGGTCGTCAACAACGAGATCCGCCGCGTGCGAGCGGCCCCCGGCTACATCGAGGCGGAAACCCTCGTGGCGGATATCGGCGCGCTGTCCGAGACCGAGAAGCCCGTCACCCTGCCGCCCGGCGAGCGGCTGGCCGAATTGCAACCCCTGCGCCTGCGCTACGAGGAGCAGCTCGCCGCCACCGAGTCCGATTTCTCTCGCCAGCAGAACCTGTGGCCCGAGAAATACCTGCAGGCCCTGAACACGCTGATGATGGAGTTCCAGAACGCCGGCGACTTCTCGGGCTGGGAATCAGTCCGCAACGAGATCGACCGCTTCGAAATGGACCGCATGCTGCCGCCCAATCAGTTGGCCGCCGAGCCGCGGCGCCTGCTGGAAATCCAGCGTCGGCACCTCGCACTCCTGCAGGGCTACCGCGAGGCGCGCGCGCGCGGTATCGTCAACCTGGCCGAAGCGCATATCAAGACGCTGACCGAGCTCCAGAGCAAGTACACCAAGGCCGGCGACATGGCCTCCGCCGGCGAGATCAATGCCGAAATCCGGCGCATCCGCAACGCGCCCGAGGTGCTGGCGGCGCAGACCGAACTTGCGCCGCCGCCGGACGAGTCCGTCCCCACCAACGCCGTTCCGCGCGCCGACGCGTGAAACGTGAGAACATGATGCTTCCCCTGCACGCATAACCGCGACCAGCACATCCGCCGCCGCCGGGTGCAGTCCGATCCCGTCTACGCGGCGATGATCGAGAATCTGGATCGCAACAACTGCTCCAGGGTGCCACCGCGCTGGAACGCAAGGCGATCTTCTGGCACTATCCCCACTACGGGAACCAGGGGGGGGCGGCCCGGCGCCTCGGTCCGCATGGGCAACGACAAGCTGATCGAGCGTTTCGAGGACTGGCGGGTCGAACTCTACGACCTCGCGCAAGATCCCGGCGAGACTTGCGACCTCTCCCGCGAACGCCCGGACCGGGCGAGGCAGATGCGCCAGGTCCTGTACGACTGGCAGCAGCAGGTCATGGCACGGATCCCCGAGCCGAATGCAGCTTCATGACCGGCAACGGCATCGCGGCCGGCAAGCGGTAGCCCGCAACGCTCCACAGTCTTTACCCACGTGCGGCCAGGTAGGGCGAGCTGTCCCCAGCGAGCCGCACGGGACAGGTGTCAGGGTTCAGGGTTCAGGGTTCAGTGGTTCAGCGCAAGAACGGAATTTCACGCACCTTAACCAACGTGCGGCCAGGTAGGGCGAGCTGTCCCCAGCGAGCCGCACGGGACA
>CAYPJN010000459.1:0-2498 GCA_964411055.1 uncultured Lentisphaerales bacterium
ACTGCAGGCTCCGCCGCCATCTGCGGCACAACGGACATCGCGCCGCTAGTGACGGACACCGACGTCGGCTCGGTCGTCGTCCGCAACGGGGGGCATCTCTCGATTCACTCTGGTCAGACGCTCTCCGTGAGCGGCGACTGGAGCGTGACGAACAACGCCAAGTTCACGTCCGCAGCCGACGGGGTCGTCAGCTTCACCGGAACCGGCGTCTCGCGCGTCAACAGCGACACCGCCTTCGGCACGCTTTCATGTCTCTCCTCCGGCAAGGAGATATCCTTTGCCGCGGGCGGCAACTTCTCGATCGCGTCGAACGGCATGCTCCGGATCGACGGCGGTGCGGGCAGCCCGGTCGTTCTCAGCTCGCAGACCAATGGAGTCCGGTGGACTCTCGATGTCGATGCCACCGCGTCGGTCCTGGTCAACAACGCCGAGGTCTCCGATTCCGACGCCTCCGCAGGCGCCGCCATCGTCGCCGCGAACACAACACTCGACAACTGCGTCAGCTGGTCCTCCGTGACCGTCGCCCCCGGCGAGCTCATGACCTGGACCGGTGCGGCCGGCACCTCCAGCCCCGCCGCACCCGGCAACTGGACGCCCTCGCGCACGCCTGTCGCGACTGACAGGATCCTGGTTCCTGGTACGGCGCCGGTCATGCCGGTCCTCGCCTTCGACCTCGTCTGCGCCGAGCTGACCGTGGCGGGGGGCGCGTCGCTCGGCCTCGGCGGCCATGCGGCCACCGTCAACGGCGCACTGACCGTCGCAGGGACGCTGACGGCCAGATCCGGCGAGACCGTCACGATCCACGGCGACTGCTCTTTCGCCGGCGGCGCCCTGGACACCATTGGATCCTCGACCCTCGTCCTCGCGGGCGGCACCGGCGCAGTCGCGCAGGTCTTCACGCCCGGCGGACTCGCTTTCGACAATGTCACATGTTCCCCAGGCACATCCGGAATCTCCTTCGCGGGGAGCTTCTCCGCGGTCTATCTCTCCTGCTCGTCGGCTTCGGACACGCTACTGGTCTTCGCCGCCGGCGCGACCGCCACGGTCTCCGGCAGCCTGCTGCTCGACGGCACGGCGGCGACACCCTGCATCACGCTGGCGTCCGCCACGCCCGGCTCGCGGTGGAACATAGCGGTCGCGGGCCAGGCCGACATCTCGGGCGTCCTCGTCAGCGACAGCGCCGCCACGGCCTCCGCGCTCGTCGCGGCGGACTCGGCCGACGGCGGCAACAACGTGGGATGGACCTTCAACACCGACCCGCGCGTCGCGTGGGTCGGCGGCGGCAGCGGCGGCTTCGGTGTCGCCGCCAACTGGTCCGGCAACGCCGTGCCCGGCAGCGGCGACGCCGTCTTTATCGCCGACGCCTCCGTGACGGCTGCGGCCGCCGTGTCGGTCCGCGCGATGGAGTTCGGCCACGGCGCCATCTTCACCGCCAACGCGCCCGTCGCGGTCGCGGAGGCGGTTGTGCTGACGGACAATGCGTCGGTGGCCTTCAACCGCAAGACCGTGATCGGCGGCTCGCTCATCCTGGATGACGCCGCGGTGCTTACGCACTCCGCCAACAACACGACACAGGCGAACGTCCTCGATCTGGAGGTCGGCGGCGACCTGATCATCGGTTCCTCCGCCGCGATCGACACCCGGGCCAAGGGGTTTGTCGGGAGCGGCCCCGGCCGCGCCAACAACTGCGGGGGAAGCCATGGCGGACGCGGCGAGACCCATAGCGCTGGCGCCAACGCAAACCGCTGCTACGGTTCGGTCTACTGCCCGACCAACATCGGTTCCGCGGGCGCGGAGAACGCGCATTCCGGCGGCGGCGCGGTCAGGCTGGCGGTCGCGGGCGCCGCGCGTGTCCACGGCTCGATCAACGCCGACGGCTGCCCCACCGGGAGCTACACGTACTACTCCGGCTCCGGCGGCAGCGTCTGGCTCGCGTCGAAGCGGCTGCTCGGCGGGGGCGAAATCTCGGCCAGCGGCGGCGACTGTTTAAACGACTACGTTGGCGGCGGCGGACGGGTGGCGGTCTATCTGACTGCGGCCGGCGCCGCGTTCGATGCGTTCGCGGGGGTTGTCGGCGCCTATTCGGGAAGACAGACGGTAAACATTACCCGGCCGCGCCGCGGTTCCTGCGGCACCGTCTACCTCGAGACCGCGCAGGACGGTGCCGGCCGCGGCAAGGTCATCCTCGACAACACCGCCACCGGCATCGCCCGCGTCGCGCCTGGCCAGCCCAGGACCGACTACCCCGTCGCGCGGTACGCCGATCCGGAGGACGGGCGCCATGCCGTCTGGACGCTGCGCAACACCGTGCGCCTGAGCCTCGTCGGCGACGCCAGGCTCGCGGATCTGGTGATGGAAGGCTCCAAGCCCATCCTGGAACTCAACGGTCACACGCTCCGGGTGGACGCCCGCAAGCACGCCCTTGGCGAAGACGAGTCCGTCCAGGTGGTTCCCGGCGACGGCGGCCTGATCATCTGGGGCGGAGCCGCCACGCTGCT
>CAYPJN010000460.1:0-2475 GCA_964411055.1 uncultured Lentisphaerales bacterium
CGGTCGCGCACGGTGACCGTGCCGTCCTCGAGCGTCTGGAAGTCGACCGTCACGCAGAAGGGGGTGCCGGCCTCGTCCTGGCGGCGGTAGCGGCGGCCGATGGCGCCGCTGGCATCCCAGAAGCAGTTCCAGCGGCGCTGCAGCCCGGCGAAGATCTCGCGCGCCCGCGCGACGAGCTCGGGCTTGTTCTTGACCAGGGGAAAGACGGCGACCTTGATTGGCGCGACCGAGGGATGGAAGCGCATGACCGTGCGCGTCTCCTCCTTGCCCTTCTCGCCGGCGATCTGCTCCTCGGCATAGGCGTTGCAGATCAGGGCCAGCGTCAGGCGGTCGACGCCGGCCGAGGGCTCGATGACGTGCGGGATGTACTTGCCCTCGAAGAGGCGGTCGACGAAGGCGCGGGCGGCCTCGGGATCGCGTCCCGACGCCGTCCAGGCGGCCGCCGTGCGCTCGCGGAAGGCCGCGCGGGCCGCGTCGTCGAGCTTCGCGGCAGCCAGCTTGAGCGGCTCGTCGAAGACCTCGAGCGACTTGCCGCTGTGGATCTGGTGCTGCGTGAGGTCGAACGCGCCGCGGGCGGCGATGCCCTCGAGCTCCTGGACGCCGAAGGGGAAGGCGTACTGGATGTCGACGCAGGCGCGGGCGTAGTGGGCCAGCTCGTCCTTGGGCTGCCAGAACTCGACCAGGCTCGCCGCCGGCAGGCCCGCCGCGCGGTACCAGGCCTTGCGCTGCTCGACCCAGTACTTGTGCCAGACCTCCCAGCCCCAGTCCGCGCGCGGCGCCGAGAGGTCGGTCTCCGGCGTCAGCGCCGCGACCGAGCCGCAGATCAGCTCGACGGCCTCGTCGGGACGGATGAAATACTCCAGCTCCATCTGCTCGAACTCGCGCGAGCGGAAGGTGAAGTTGCGGGGATTGATCTCGTTGCGGAACGACTTGCCCATCTGCGCCACGCCGAAGGGCACCGCCTGGCGCGAGGTGTCGAGGATGTTCTTGAACTGCACGAAGATCGCCTGCGCCGTCTCCGGCCGCAGGTAGGCCGCCGCGCGCTCGTCCTCGACCGGGCCGACGAAGGTCTTGAACATCAGGTTGAAGGCGCGCGGCTCGGTCAGCGCCTTCGCGCCGCAGTGCGTGCAGTGCGCCCCCGCGGGCAGGGCGAAGCCGGTCGCCGTGCGTTCGACCGCCAGGCCGAGCTCCTCGCAGAGCTGGTCGGCGCGGAAGCGGTGGCGGCAGACCTTGCAGTCGACCATCGGGTCGGCGAAGCCGTCGGCGTGGCCCGAGGCCTTCCAGATCGCCGGGTGCATGATGATCGTGGCGTCGAGGCCCTCGACATCCTCGCGGCCGCGGACCATCGCCCGCCACCAGGAGTCGCGGACGTTGCGCTTCAGCTCGCAGCCGAGCGGCCCGTAGTCCCAGAAGCCGTTGAGGCCGCCGTAGAGCTCGGAGCTCGGGTAGATGAAGCCGCGGCGCTTGCAGAGCGAGACGATGGCCTCCATGGCCGGCACGTCGGCGGCGGGGGTGTCCTGGTTGTCCATAGCCTTACAGTCCCTGGCAGACGGTGATGGCCGCGACGCCGACGATGTCGTCGGCACTGCAGCCGCGCGAGAGGTCGTTGACCGGCTGGGCGACGCCCTGGAGCACGGGCCCGTAGGCGGCGGCCCCGGCGAGGCGCTCGGTCAGCTTGTAGCAGATGTTGCCGCACTGGAGGTCGGGGAAGATCAGCACGTTGGCGTTGCCCTGGATCGTGCCGCCCTTGTTCTTGGCGGCGGCCACGGCGGGCACGAGGGCGGCGTCGGCCTGCAGCTCGCCGTCGACGACGGCGTCGATCCCGGTCTCGCGGAAGCGCTGGCGGGTCAGCTCGGCGGCGGTGCGCATCTTGTCGACGAGCTCGTGCTTCGCGCTGCCCTTGGTGGAGAAGCTGAGGAAGGCGAGACGCGGCTGGCGGTTGAGCAGCGCGCGGCAGGTGAGGGCCGTCGCCTGGGCGATGTCGACGAGCTGCTCGGCGGTCGGGCACGGGTTGACGGCGCTGTCGGCGTAGATCAGGGTGTTGTCGCCCGCGGGGGTCGGCGTCTTGAGATCCATCACGAAGCAGGCCGAGGCCAGCGAGATGCCCTTGGCGGTGCCGACGCAGTGGAAGGCGGCACGGAGCATGTCGGGGGTCGAGGCGATGCTGCCGGCCACGAGGCCGTCGACCAGCTTCTGCCGCAGCATCATGTTGCCGAAGTAGAGGCGGTTGGCGCGCAGGGTGCGGTCGGCCTCGGCCTCGGTCATGCCCTTGGCCTTGCGGCGCTCGTAGAAGGCCTGGACGAGGTCGCCGAGGATCGGGGCGGAGGTGTGGTCGAGCGTCTCGATGCCGTGCGCGGCGAGCGTGTCGCCGGCCTGCGCCTCGGCGGCGGCGCACTCGGCGGGCGTGGCGAGAACCAGCGGCGTCGCCAGCCGGTTGGCCTTGATCTTGATGGCGGCGAGGATCACGCGGGGATC
>CAYPJN010000461.1:0-2462 GCA_964411055.1 uncultured Lentisphaerales bacterium
CGATGGGCGAGCGCACGCCGGTCGCCGTGATCGACGCGCCCGCCTCGGGCCGCCTGGCCGTGGGCGAGGCGCTCACGAACCTGATGGGCGCCGCGATCGGCCCGATCAACCGCGTCAAGCTCTCGGCCAACTGGATGTGCGCCTGCGGCGAGAAGGGCGAGGACGCCGCGCTCTACGACACGGTCAAGGCCGTGGGCCGCGATCTCTGTCCGCGCCTGGGCGTCTCCATCCCCGTCGGCAAGGACTCGCTCTCGATGCGCACGCGCTGGGCCGGCGGCGACGGCAAGACCTACAGCCAGCATGCGCCGCTGAGCCTGATCGTCACGGCCTTCGCGCCGGTCGCGGACGCGCGCCTGACGGTCACGCCCGACCTGAAGCCCGGCGCATCGGCCCTGCTGCTGGTCGACCTTGGCGGCGGCCGCAATCGCCTGGGCGGCAGCGCCCTGGCCCAGGTCTTCAACCAGACTGGGGACACATGCGCCGACCTGGACGACCCCGAGCGCCTCGCGCGGGTCTTCGCGGCGATCCAGGCGCTCGTCGCCAACCGCAAGCTGCTGGCATGCCACGACCGCTCGGACGGCGGCGTGGTCGTCACCCTCG
The DNA here is from genome assembly GCA_964411055.1 of uncultured Lentisphaerales bacterium. GTDB lineage: Bacteria > Verrucomicrobiota > Kiritimatiellia > RFP12 > JAAYLN01 > JAAYLN01. Next base: position 601 of record CAYPJN010000461.1, read on the forward strand.
CCGAGATGGCCATGGCCGGCGGACGCGGCGTGACGGTCAACCTGCCCGGCGCGCCCGACAAGCCCCTGCCGCCGCTCTTCAGCGAAGAACTGGGGCTCGTGCTGCAGGTGCGCGACCAGGATCTCGAGGAGGTGCATGTCTGTCTCGAGGCGCACGGCCTGCTCGACTGCACGCGCCTGATCGGCACGGTCCGCGACGACCGCGACTTCATCGTGCAGGTGGGCGGGGCCGCCGCGGTCAAGAGCAGCCTCTCCGCCCTCCGGGCGATCTGGTCGGAACTGAGCTGGCAGATGCAGCGGCTGCGCGATAATCCGGCCTGCGCCGACGCGGAGTTCGAGATTGCCAAGGCGACCGACGATCCGGGGCTCCAGTGCCGTCTGAGCTTCGACCCCGAGGCGCCGATGCCCGGATCCGAGGGACTCGCGGCCAACGCGCGTCCGCGCGTGGCGATCCTGCGCGAACAGGGCGTCAACGGCCATGTCGAGATGGCCGCCGCCATGGCGCTGGCGGGCCTCGACGCCATCGATGTCCACATGACCGACCTGATCGAGGGCCGCGCCGACCTGGCCGCCTTCGCGGGCCTGGTGGCCTGCGGCGGCTTCTCGTACGGCGACGTGCTCGGCGCGGGCTCGGGCTGGGCGCGCAGCATCCTCTTCAGCGAGCGCCTGGCGGCGATGTTCAAGACCTTCTTCCATCGCCCGGACACCTTCTCGCTCGGCGTCTGCAACGGCTGCCAGATGCTCTCGCAGTTGAGCGAGCTGATCCCCGGGGCCGACCACTGGCCGCGCTTCCAGCGCAACGCGAGCGAGCAGTTCGAGGCGCGCCTGACGACGGTCGAGGTGCTGGAGTCGCCCTCGATCCTGCTCAAGGGCATGGCCGGATCGCGCCTGCCCGCCGTGGCCGCGCATGGCGAGGGCCGGGTCGTCTTCAGTCGCGCGGCCGACCGCGAGGCCTTGACCGGCCGGGGGCTCTGCACCCTGCGGTATGTCGACAACCTGGGGGCGGCGACCGAACGCTACCCGTGGAACCCGAACGGTTCCGAGGGCGGGCTGACGGGTTTCACGACCCGCGACGGCCGCGCGACGATCATGATGCCGCATCCCGAGTGCGGCTTCCGCGCCCTCCAGCTCTCCTACCGGCCCTCAGGATGCTTCGAAGGCGAGGCCGGACCATGGATGCGCCTCTTCCGCAACGCGCGGGCCTTCTGCCGCGCCTGAAACTTTCCGGACCGCCGGAGTCGATCCATCCAACCGAAAGGTGTTTCACGACCATGAAGCAACAGAAGATGCGTGTGGTGCAGTGCTGGGACGACGGACACCAGAACGACATTCCCCTGTGCGATGTCCTGCGCCGCCATGGAGCCAAAGCCTCCTTCAACCTGAATGCCGCCAACATGGACCAACCGGGCAAGGCTTTGGCTCAGAAGCCGGACGTCTTCGACGGCTTCACCATCGCCAACCATAGCCTGACGCACCCGAGTCTGGATAAGGTTCCTATCGAGAAGGCGCGGACGGACATCGTCGAGGGACGCAAGCGGCTGCAGGACCGCTTCGGCACACCGGTGCTTGGCTTTGCCTATCCCAACGGTACCTACAATCCCGCTGTGATGGAGCTGCTGCGCGAGGCGGGACACGTCTACGGACGGACGGTGACCAACGTCGAGCAGTGCTTCCCGCCTCAGGATCCGATGGCCTTCCATCCCAACTGCCACTTCCTGGCGCCCGACTTCTGGACGCGCTTCGAGCGCGCGCGGGCCTGCGGCGTCTTCTACTTCTGGGGCCACTCCTACGAGATCAAGACCCCGGAGATGTGGGCGGCCTTCGATGCCCAGATCGCGCGTATCAGCGCGGATCCCGCGGCCG
>CAYPJN010000462.1:0-2443 GCA_964411055.1 uncultured Lentisphaerales bacterium
CGCCCGCGGCGTCGGCCCCGGCGTGGCCCTGCTGCAGGGCGAGGTGACGGATACGGGCAGCGAGGCGCCGCGTGTCTGGTTCCGATACTGGCAGGTGGGTGGAACCACGACAAACGAGATAGACGCCGGCACACAGACGGGTGCCTGCGGTGTCGAGGCGACGGGGCTGCCGCTGGGGATCGCGTATGCTTACCTGATGGTCGCCTCCAACCAGGCCGGCGTCGTCGAGTCGGAGACGGAGGCCTTCACGACCGCCGTCATCCACCATGTTTCCGATGCGGTGGGCGATGACGGCAACAACGGATCGAGTTGGCCGGCGGCCCTCAAGACGATTGCCGCGGCCCTCGTGCGGGCAAAGGACGGCGACACCATCCTCGTCACCAACGGCACCTATAACACCACTGCGCAACTGACGCTAGACAAGGCGCTGACCCTCGTCAGCGTGAACGGGCGGGAGGCGACGGGAATCCGCGGCAACAACAGCTTCAGGCTGCTGTACATCGACAACCCGTACGCACGGGTCTCGGGCTTCACCTTCTCGCAGGGGCGAAACAAGTCGGGGGCGCAGGGGGGAGGATTCGCGATCGGCCCGCTGGGGGGCAGCGTGGAGGAGTGTCGGGTAACGTCCTGCGTCTCCGACTGGACGTATTCCGGAACCGCCATCCACCAAGCAGCCGGACGCGTTTCGCGCTGCCTGATCGACAACAACTCCTTTGGTTTCTTCCAGTCTGGCACCGTCTACCTATCAGGAGGCCTGATCGAGAACTGTGTGATCGCCAACAACCGGATGCACTACGACGGCGGGGGCCTCTACATTGCCGGGGGCGTGGCGCGGAACTGCACGATCGTCGGCAACGAAACGACGCGGAGCGGTGCCGGCGTTTACCGCTCTGGCGCGGGACGGCTCGAAAACTGCATCGTCTGGGGCAATTTCCTGCGGACCGATCCCACACAGGTGGCGCGAAACCTCTACGGTGCCACCGCGGAGACGGTTGTCAATTGCTGCACGCCCGAGTCGGTGGGCAGCGGTACCGTGGCACTCGCGCCGTTGTTTGTGGATGAAGCCAACGGCGACTACCATCTGCAGGCCAGTTCGCACTGCATCGACGCCGGCCAGACGGCGGTCAGCGCGGCGGATACCGATCTCGACGGTTCGGCGCGCGTCGTGGGCGCGGCGATCGACATCGGGGCCTTCGAATTCGACACCTCCCGTCTGGCCTGCGGCTTCCGCGCCACGCCCGCGGCGGGTCTGGCGCCGCTGGAGACGACGCTGGTGCCGACGGTCTTCGGCACGTCCACCGCTACCAACCTGCTGGAACTCGTCTGGCGGATCGACCGCGGGCTGGATGAGCCGCTGGTGGTCTCCAACACCGGCCTGCAGAACCTGACATGCACGCTGGACTCGGGATGGTACACGGTCACTCTGGAAGTGACGGATCCGCTCGTACCGGCCACCGCGGTCGTGGTCGTCACCAATGCGGTGGGCGTCTCGCCGGAGACGCTCTATGTCGTCGCGGAAAACACCAACGCCTGCGCACCGTTCGCCACCTGGGAGACGGCCGCCACGAACCTGCATGACGCGCTGGCCCTGGCCTGGGACGGAGCGATCATCCTCGTGTCGAACGGCACCTACCGCATTCCACGCCAATTGATCTTCGACCGCGGCATCACGATGCGGAGCGTCGGCGGCCGCGCCGCGACGACGATCCAGGCGCCCGCGACCTACAGCGTGCGTGTCGCGCTGCTCTGCCATGCCGATGCCCGCCTCGAGGGCTTCACCCTCCGGGATGGCCGCGGCGGCAACGGCAATCCCGGAGGCGGGGTGCTTGTGGGAGTCGCCGGCGGCACACTCTTCAATTGCCGCGTCACCGCCAATTCGGGCGGCAGCTACGATTCCGTCGGGGGTGGCGTCTGCCTCTACGGCGGCCGCGTCTCGAACTGCATCATCGACAACAACCGCCTCACGATCGATTCGATCCAGGGCATGGGCGTCTACCAGACGGCTGGTATTCTGGAGAACTGCCTGATCGTCACAAACAAGACCTACACGCTGACACAGAACGGCGGCGGCGGCGTCTATCTGAACGGCGCGAATTCTGTGGTGCGAAACTGCACCATCGTGGGCAACACGGCCGCCTATGGCGGCGGAATCCAGCGCAACAGCGGAACGGTTCAGAACTGCATCATCGTCGACAACATCACCGGCCTCGACACCGGGCCGGGAGCGCCAAACTGGGCCAATGCCCATCCGACCGCCTGGCAAAATATTTGCACGCCGGTGGAGGTGGGTACCAACTGCGTCACCGCCGATCCCCAGTTTGTCAATGCGGCGGCGGGCAACTACCAGTTGCTCCTCGGATCGCCCTGCATCGATGCCGGCCTGCCGCTCGACGGCCTGCCGGAAGACGATCTGGCGGGCATTCCGCGCGTCACCGGCGCCAGG
>CAYPJN010000463.1:0-2442 GCA_964411055.1 uncultured Lentisphaerales bacterium
CTGCGCGAGCAGGTCGAGCGCCGGTACAGTCCGCGCCGCCCGCCGCCGCGGCTCAAGCCGGAAGCGGAAGCGCCCGGCGAGACGCCGGCTCCGCTGGCACCGCGGCCGCGCATCCTCGAAAACGGCGTCGGCGGCTTCACCGGGGACGGCCGCGAGTACATCCTGATGCTGGAAGCGGGCCAGACGACCCCGGCGCCCTGGGTCAACGTGATCGCGGGGCGGCGGCTTGGCATGGTGATCTCGGAGAGCGGCGGAATCTACACCTGGGTCGACAATGCGCACGAATACCGGCTGACCACCTGGCACAACGATCCCGTCAGCGACCCTTGCGGCGAGGCCTTCTACCTGCGCGACGAGGCCACGGGACGCTTCTGGTCGCTTACGCCGCGCCCCGCCCCCGGGCGCGCGGGCTACATCTGCCGCCACGGGTTCGGCTACTCGGTCTTCGAGCACGCCGAGGATGGGCTCGCCTGCGAAACCTGGATCTACGCGGCTCTGGACGCGCCGGTGCGCTGCGTCTTGGTCAAGGTGACCAACCGCACGCCGCAGCCGCGGCCGCTGTCGCTGACGGCCTTTCACGAGCTGGTGCTGGGCGAGTGGCGCCACGACAACCTGATGCACATCCAGACCGAGACCGACACGCAAAGCGGCCTGCTGCTGGTGCGCAATCCCTACAGCCGCATCTACCCGCGGCGCGTGGTCTTCGCCTCCTGCAGCGAGGGCGAGATCGTGCACAGCGGCGACCGTACCGAATTCCTGGGACGCAACGGAACCCCCGAGGATCCCGCCGCCCTTTACCGCGAACGCCTTTCGGGCCGGACCGGCACCCGCTACGATCCCGCGGCGGTCGTCCAGGCCTTCTGCGAGCTGGCGCCCGGCGAAACCCGCGAGATCGTCTTCACGCTGGGGGCCGCCGACGATGTCGAGGAGGCACGGCGCCTGCACCGTCAATTCGGCGGCCCCGCCGGTGCCCGTGCGGCGTTGGAGGCGGTCTGGGAACACTGGAACCGCACCCTAGGCGTGCTTCAGGTCGAGGTGCCGGACAACCCGGCCTTCAACGCGCTGGCCAACGGCTGGCTGCTTTACCAGACGCTCTCCTGCCGCATCTGGGGGCGCAGCGGCTTCTACCAGTCGGGGGGCGCCTTCGGCTTCCGCGACCAGTTGCAGGACGCCATGGCGCTGCTGCACGCGGCGCCCGAAATCCTGCGGCAGCAGATTCTGCTGTGCGCCTCGCGCCAGTTCCGCGAGGGCGATGTCCAGCACTGGTGGCACCCCCCGACCGGCGCGGGCGTCCGCACGCGCATCTCCGACGACCGCCTCTGGCTGCCCCAGGCCACGGCCCGCTACGTGCTCGCCACCGGCGATACCGGCGTGCTCGACGAGCCAGTGCCCTTCCTCGACGGCCGCCCGCTGGCCGAAGGCGAAGAGAGCCGCTACGACCAGCACTCGCCGTCGACGGAGACCGCGTCGCTCTACGAGCACTGCGTCCGCGCGATCCGGCTCAGCCTGGACAGCGGCGCGCACGGCCTGCCGCTGATCGGAGCCGGCGACTGGAACGACGGCTTGAACCGCGTGGGGCAGGAGGGACGCGGCGAAAGCGTTTGGCTGGCCTGGTTCCTGTGCGACACGCTGCGGCGCTTCGAAGCCGTGGCGCGGCTGCGCGGCGAGAACGCATTCGTCGATCTATGCCGGCAGGAGCGCGAGTCGCTGGCCCTGCGTATCGAGGAAACGTCCTGGGACGGCGACTGGTACCGCCGGGCCTATTTCGACGACGGCACGCCGCTGGGCACGGCCGCGGGCGACGAATGCCGCATCGATGCCATCAGCCAGAGCTGGGCGGTCCTCAGCGGGGCCGGCCGCGGCGAGCGGGCACGGCGCGCCATGCAGGCCGTCCAGACGCATCTGGTGCAGCCGGAAGACGGGCTGATCCTGCTGCTCGCGCCGCCCTTCAACCAGACCCCCCGCGACCCCGGCTACATCAAGAGCTATCCGCCCGGCATCCGCGAGAACGGCGGGCAGTACACGCACGCCGCGATCTGGACCGCGATGGCCTTCGCCGAGCTCGGCGACTGCGATACGGCCTGGCGACTCTTCGACCTGCTCAATCCGGTCAACCACAGCCTGACCCCCGAGGCGGCCGCCCGGTACCGCGTGGAGCCCTACGTGATGACGGCCGACATCTACAGCGTCGCGCCGCACACGGGCCGCGGCGGCTGGAGTTGGTACACCGGCGCGGCCGCCTGGATGTACCGTCTGGCCGTCGAGACGCTGCTCGGCCTCGAACGCCACCCCGATCACCTGAAGCTTGTTCCGCATCTGCCCGCCACGGGCACCCGGTCGTTCCAGATCGACTACCGGCACGGCGGCGCTACCTACCATATTGCCGTTCAGCCCGCGCCACCCGGTACCGCGTCCGGCGTGGTCGTTGACGGCGCCCCCCGA
>CAYPJN010000464.1:0-2430 GCA_964411055.1 uncultured Lentisphaerales bacterium
CGCGCAAAGCTACAGTTTCTGGGACGGGCGCGCCGGCGTCTGGGTCATGAACCCGGAAGATCCCGAGAACGAGCAGACAGCCTGGTCCGCTCCGCGGCGTCTCTGCGACGGATTTCTGAAGAACAAGCCGCTTGTCCGCAGCGACGGCACGTGGCTGTTACCGGTCGAATTCAGCAACTTCCCGCCGCGCTGCGGCAAGACCATGAAAGACCTCGTGCATTGTACCGGGCCGCATGCCCATCCCGGGGCGACGCTTCAGGCGGCAAACGTCTTTAGTTCGCATGACAAGGGCAATACGGTCGAATTCCTCGGCGCGGCGAAGATCCCCGACGATGACAAGGACTGCACGGAAAACATGATCGTCGAGCGCCGGGACGGATCGCTCTGGATGCTGGCGCGCACCAAGTACGGCATCGGCGAGGCGTTCTCTCACGACGGCGGCAGGAGCTGGACCGAAATCAAAACATCCGGCATCAAGTCGACGAACTCCCGCTTCTTCGTGGGACGGCTTAACAGCGGCGCCTTGCTGTTCGTCAAGAATGGCGACGTCTTCCACGGCGATCCCGAGCCGCGTCCCTACACGCCGCGCGAGCGCATCACAGCCTTCATTTCAGACGACGACGGCAAAACCTGGTCAGGCGGCCTGATCCTCGACGGCCGGGCCGACATCTCCTACCCCGACGCCTGCGAGACCCCCGACGGCTTCATCCATGTGGTGCATGACCGCGGCCGCACCACGGCCCGCGAAATCATCCATCACCGCTTCACCGAGGCGGATGTCCGTGCCGGAAAGGTTGTGACGCCCGGCAGCCGACTGCTCGGCATCGTCAACAAGGCGGGAAGCAGGTTGCGCTCCAGTCATTGACGCATCCGACGGGGGCATGTTTGGTCATGTCTGGGGCATGTTTGGGGGGCATGTTTGGGCATGTAATCCCGGATGTTGCTGCTGGCTTGCGGGTGGCGATTGGGCTATACTGCGGCGCATGAAAATTCTGGTCATCGGCGGCGGTGGCCGCGAACATGCGCTCGTCTGGCGCCTCGCCCGCGACGCGATGCCGCATGAACTCTTTTGCGCGCCGGGCAATGCCGGCACGGAGTCGCTGGCGACCAACCTCCCGCTAGCCGCCGAGGATCTCGACGGCATCGCGGCCTGGGCGGCCGCCGCGCGTCCCGAGCTGACGGTCGTCGGTCCCGAGGCCCCCCTCTGCGCCGGTCTCGCCGACCGGCTCGGGGCGCTGGGGCTGCGCGTTTTCGGGCCGGGGCAGGCCGCCGCGCGGCTGGAAGGCAGCAAGCAGTTCGCCAAGGAAGTAATGCTGGCGGCGGGAGTGCCAACCGCGCGCGCCGAGGCATTCACGTCGGCTGCGGCGGCGCTGGAGGCCCTGTCGCGCTTCTCCCTGCCGGTCGTGGTGAAGGCCGACGGCCTTGCCGCGGGCAAGGGGGTCGTCATCTGCCGGACGCGCGACGAGGCCGCGGCGGCGATCCGCGGGATGCTGGTGGACGGACACTTCGGCGCGGCCGGACGGCAACTGCTGCTGGAGGAGTTTCTGGAGGGCGAGGAGGCGTCGGTCCTGGCGCTGGTCGATGGACAGCGGATCGCGCTGCTGCCTCCCGCGCAGGATCACAAGCGCGTCTTCGACGGCGACCAGGGACCGAACACGGGCGGCATGGGGGCCTACTCGCCGGCGCCGGTGGTCACGCCCGCCCTGGCCCGCGACGTGCTGGAACAGGTCTTCAAGCCGGTCGTGGCCGAGATGGCCCGGCGCGGCATCGTCTACCGCGGCGTGCTCTACGCCGGACTGATGATCGGGGCCGACGGCCCGAAGGTGCTGGAGTTCAACTGCCGGTTCGGTGATCCCGAGACGCAGGCGGTGCTGCCGCGTCTGGCCGGCGACCTCGCGCCGCTGCTGCTGGCCTGTGCCACGGGCACGCTCGATCCCGCCACCCTCCGGATCCGCGCGACCCCGTGCGTCACGGTGGTCATGGCCGCCGAAGGCTATCCCGGACCCTACGCCAGGGGACGGGAGATCACGGGGCTCGAATCGGCGGCGGCGTTGCCGGATGTCTGCGTCTTCCATGCGGGCACCGTCCGGCACGGGGAGCAGGTCGTGACGACGGGCGGACGGGTGCTGGCGGTGACGGCGTGGGCTGCCGACATGCGTGCGGCGGTCGATCACGCCTACCAGGGTGTGGCGGCCATCCACTTCGCGGGCGCCCAGTTCCGCCGCGACATCGCCAAGCGCGCCTTCGACCGCCTATAGCAGGCCCAGTGCGGCATGACGCTCGCGGATCGTGTCCGCGAGCGCATCGAGCGCGGCCCGGTCCTCCGCCCGCGGCAGGCCCTTGCAGAGCACCGTTCCCAGCAGGTCGACCTTCAGGTTCGGGATCATCGCGGCCAACTGCTCGGGCACCTTCGTCGCCCAGCCGTAGGAG
>CAYPJN010000465.1:0-2428 GCA_964411055.1 uncultured Lentisphaerales bacterium
CGGCTGCCTGCCTGTGGGGGTCACCGTCGTCACACCTTCGCGCATATCATGGAGTCGGGGTCGGGAACGATGAATAAAGTCATTGATTGTGCGTTGTACGTAGGATTCGGGGTCTGGATCGACGTGCCGCGGTTCGGCTGGTGATCAGCATAACAAGCGGCACTCCCGGACAAACAGGAGAATAATCCGATGCAAGCCCCTGCAGGACTGCTCGAACCTGCCCTTCCCTTCGTCTTCTTCGCCGACCGCGAGGCCGCGATGCTGGCGGCCATGCGCGAAATCAGGCGGACGACCAGAATCCGCCATTTCCTGCTGGTCGCTCCCTCCAAGACCATCCGGTTCACCGGGACGCCGGGGGACGAGCTCTACGAGGCGATCGGCGCCCAGATCGGGCGCGTCCGCGAGACGCTCGCTCCCGAAGGGTTCATCATCTCATGGTGGAACGACGCCACCCTCAAGGTCGGCCCTGACGCCCCCTTCACCCTGATGACCCGGCTGGATGGCAGCACTTCGCCCTTCCACTACTGCGCGCTCGACCCCGGCTTCCGCCGCGGCTTCATCCGCCGCTGCGAGATCGTCGCCGCCGCAGCCCGCCCGCACATGATCCTCTTCGAGGACGACTACTTCTGCGACTGCTTCTGCGAGCGCCACCTGGAACAGATGGCCGCGCGCGCCGGATGCCGCCATACCCGCGAAGAACTGGAAAAGATCCTGCTGTCGGACGGCGAGGAGGGTCTCCGGCTGCGCCGGATCCACGCCGGCCTGATGCGCGAGGCGCTCGCCGGGTTGGCGGCCGAGACCGCCGCCGCCGTGCAGGCGCTCTCACCCGAGACGCGCCTGGGACTGTGCCAGCCGGGCAGCCTGGGTTTGGACGGCGAGGCCACCGCCGCCGTGACGCGGGCCTTCGCGGGGCGCAACCGCCCCTGGATTCGTATCTGCGGTGCCTCCTACAGCACGGACCAGCCACTGAACCTCCCGCCGATGCTCGTCTCGGTCCTCTACACGGCGCAGCGCCTCCCCGACAGCGTCGAGAAATACTACGAGGCCGACACCTTCCCGCACAACCGCTTCTTCTGCTCGGCCACGATGCTCGAGGCAACGTGTATCCTGGCGCTCAGCTACGGCTGCGCCGATCTGATGCTCTACGCCACGCACAATCTGCCCGATCCGCTGATCGAGCGCGGCTATCTCGAGATGTACCGCGAGAACCGCGACCGCTTCGCGGCCCTGCGCGATGCCGTGCAGGGATGCACAGTGGCGGGGCTGGGACTCTCCGGCGCCTACCGGACAGCCAGCCGCATCTTCTCGCGCTACGGCTTTCCATACACGACACTCCCGGCGCCGGTCCAAGTGCTTGCGGACGCGGAGACCGTGCGCCTGATGAACGACGCGGAGTTGGAACAGATGCTGTCGCGCGCGCTCCTGGTCGACGGCGCCGCCGCCCTTGAGATCGCGCGGCGCGGCTTTGCCGATCTGCTAGGGGCGGATGTCTCCGAGGGCGCCGAAAGCGACTTCGACGCGGAGGTCGTCAGACCTGCGGCAGGCTTCGAGGATCTATCCGGCCAGACCCTCTACAGCATGGCCCATTACCGATGGGGCACCGAGCACGACAAGATCGCCGAGGCGCGGCCCCGCGCCGGCACCGAGGTCGTGACTGAATTCGTCCTCCAGGGCCAGCCCGCCCTGAAAGAGCCCAACCGTGTCCGCCGTGCGGGGCTGATGCGCTGTGTCAACCGACTGGGGGGCCGGATCGTGCTGGCGCCGACCTACTTCACGACGCAGTCGTCCAACTTCTTCGGCTACCAGAAACGCGAGCTGCTGCGCCGCCTCATCCGATGGCTCGCGCCCGGCGCGATGCCGGCGGCGGTGATCGAGGCGCCGAACGTATCGCTCACGGCCAACGTCCGGCCCGGCGGCGGAGAGCTGGTGCTCATTATTTTCAACCTCTGCGCCGACCGGATCGATCGCCTCAAGCTGGACATGGCGCCGGAATGGAACGGCGCCGCCGTCGAACTTCTGGACGGCGCGGAATGGCGCGGGGCGCCCCATGCATGGCGCGACGGAACGCTGGAGGTCACGCTGCCGTTCGAGCTGCTCAAATCGCGGATCCTGCGTTTGCGGAAGCTGCCGGCAACAGCGGGGCTCTCCGGTTAGCCTGCTCCGCGTGATACGTGCGCCGGTGACACTACCTCCCGCCGCAGGCGGCGGTGCAGAAAGTGCGCTGAGCTGCGCGCACTCGATTGTTGTCGCAGAGTGGATGTGCTACGTCCGGGGTTTGGAGCCGCACCGCGACTATGCCTACGCCGCCCTGGTGTTTGAGGACATCGATCCGTCGGCGTGCGATACCGTTTTCAAGTCGGCACAGGCGGCACACCAAATCTTGTGGACAAAAACCCACATGCCGCTATATATTGGGCTTTATGGGCGC
>CAYPJN010000466.1:0-2412 GCA_964411055.1 uncultured Lentisphaerales bacterium
CATCGAGCTCCTCAAGCAGCTCAATGATGAGAACGGCGTCACAATCATCTGCTCTACCCACGACCCCAAGATGCTGCGCCGCTCCGACCGCATCTGCTGGATGCTCGACGGCCGCCTCGACAAGGTCAGCACACGCGAGGAGTTCTCTCTCGAGGCCATGAAGCAGGACACCCAGGGACGCTAGGCACCGCATCAAGCCTGAAATGAGCCCGTGATGTTCGCCCGGACCCGCAAGCGCTCCCCAGTTTCTCCCCCCCCGCTGCCGCCCGGCGCCCGCACGGTCGACACGGCCACGCTGCTGCGCGCCATCCCGCACCTCCACCCGCAGGTCGAGCGCATCGGCGACCGCCGCTACGGCTGCCTGCTCTCCTGGCCCGTCGCTCAGGCCGCCGCGCGGCGCCGGACGCTGCTCGGCCGCCTCTTCGGCACACCCGCCCGCCGCCGGCGGCTGGTGCTCGACGACCTCGGACGCCGAACCGTGGAGCTGATCGACGGACGCCGCAGCCTGGCGGAGATCGCCGAGCGGCTGGCGCAGCAGACGGGACACAGAGGTGCCGACATGGAGACAGCCGTGCTGACCTTCGCCGGCCAACTAGTGCGCCGCAACGCCGCCGCGCTCGTCGCGCCCGACGAAGAGGAGTAGACGCCATGCTGATCAATACCCCCCCGATGGGCTGGAACACCTGGAACACCTTCGGCGCCAACATCAGCGAGGCGCTGATCAAGGCCGCCGCCGACCGCGTCGTCGAACTGGGACTCCGGGAGGCGGGCTACACCTACATCGTCATCGACGACTGCTGGTCGCTCCGCGAGCGCGATCCCAAGACCCACGAGATCGTCGCCGATCCCGCCAAGTTCCCCGGCGGCCTGAAAACCCTGTCCGACTACATCCACGGCAAGGGACTCAAGTTCGGCATGTACTCCTGTGCCGGTGTGCGCACCTGCGCCGACTACCCCGGCAGCTTCGGCCACGAGTTCCTCGACGCGCGGACCTTCGCCGCCTGCGGCGTCGACCTCCTCAAGTACGACTACTGCAACGTCCCCGTCTCCGGCCAGGCCCCGCTGCTCTACCGGCGCATGGGCCAGGCGCTGCGCGCCTGCGGCCGCGACATCCTCTTCTCCGCCTGCAACTGGGGCATGGAGGAGGTCGGCTCCTGGATCCGCTCCACCGGGGCGCACATGTACCGTTCCACCGGCGACATCGCCGACAACTTCAAGTCGATGAGCACCATCGCCGCCGGGCAGATCCCCCGCCTCTCCCAGTCGGCCCCCAACTGCTTCAACGACCTCGACATGCTGACCGTCGGCATGTTCGGCAAGGGCAACGTCGGCTCCACCGGCTGCACCCTGGCCGACTACCAGACGCAGTTCGCCCTCTGGTGCCTCATGGGCTCCCCGCTCATGCTGGGGTGCGATCCGCGGACGATGACGCCGGAGATCGTCGCGCTCGTCACCAACCGCGAACTCCTGCGCATCAACCAGGATCCCGCCGCCCTGCAGGCCTACCGCATCAACCACGGCTGGGGCAATCCCGACTGCTTCACGCTGGTGCGGCTGCTGGAGGGCGGCGACTTCGCCCTGGGATTCTTCAACCTATCCGAGAATCCCTGCGGCAACCTGCTGCTGCTCGAGCACCTCGGCCTGACCTACGAGTCGGGGCTGCGCCTGCGCCTGGTCGACTGCTTCACCGGCGGGGAGCAGCTCTCGGGGCGCGACACGGTCGCGGTTCCGAAGCTGCCGCCCCACGGCTGCCGCGTCTTCCGCTGCACGCCCGTCGAGGCGTGAGACGCCCCCGCGACCCGCTTCGAACAAGGTTGGCACGGGAGTCGCCCTTCCGGCCCCATTGGCGAAACGTGGAAATAAGCTTTGTCGCGAGGTTTGTCGCGAGGTTTGTCGCGAGCTTTGTCGAATCGAGGCCGAGGACGAGGACGAGGACGAGGACGAGAAGGACGCTGTCTGGAGCCCGCGGTCTCCGCACTATGAAGCCGGGCTTTGACGAGGACTGGACAATCGAGACCGCAGACGGCACAATCTTCCCGCGCATGATCACTCGTTGCACAGGTGGCTTTTGGTTTTCAGCTGCTGGCTGTCGGATGTTGGCTGCTGGCTGTCGGATGTTGGCTGTTGCCTGCTGCCTCTTGCCTCTCCCGCTCCCCGCCGCCGAACCGGCCGCCCCCGCCCTCGTCATCCCCGCGCCGCAGTTCGATGCCGGCACCGTCACCAACCGCTTCCTGGCGCACGCCTTCACCCTCCGCAACACAGGCACGGCGCCCCTGGTCATCACGCGGATTCGCGCCTGCTGCGGCGCGACCTGCCAACTCGCGGCGACCAACCTGCCGCCCGCCGCCACCACCGAGCTGCAGGTGCGGCTCGACCTGGCCGGTCGCTCCGGCGCCTTCCGCAAGACCATCT
>CAYPJN010000467.1:0-2410 GCA_964411055.1 uncultured Lentisphaerales bacterium
CGCCCCTGGCGGTCGATGAGCAGCGTGGCCACGTCGCGGATCGGCGTGCCGGAGGCCATCACGCCGGAGAGCAGGGTGGCGCACTCGCACACCTCGCAGTGGAAGAGCTCGCCGAAGGAGAGCTTCAGGGCCTCGTCCTGCGTGACGCCGGTCAGGGCCTGGGCCTGCGCGTTGAAGCTGGTGATCGTCCAGTCGGGGGCGACCGTGCAGACGCCCTCGGAGAGCGAGTCTAGCACCCGGCGGTACTGTTCAGGACTCAAAGCCATGTTGATCGAACTGTACCCCATCGTCCGTCTTTCCGCAATCCAAATGTCTCGAGAATTCGGTTGGAGTTTCTCCCGGAGACTGTTTTGGCTTGCATCCATCCCTGTAATAAGGAAATATTATTCCACATGCGGATGATTATCGAGCAGCTTATCGGCGAGGCCCTGACACGGCGCATCCCGGAGACGGTCCCGCGCGACGTTTGTGTCCGTCGTATGCCGGGCAAAGTGTCGGTCTTGACCGGCATGCGGCGTACCGGCAAAACGTCTTTGTGCTTCCAGGCGATGCGGTCTCTGCATCCAGCGGAGGCGCATGGGGTCTGGCACTACATCCAGGTGTGCTGTCGCTGACGGAAGCGGCAACCGCCGCGAGGGAGTTCCGGGGGATTGCGGACGCCCTGCCGTTGCATCCCAAGGCGCGTCGCACCGTGGTCACATGAAACGAGGAAGGCGAACGCGAAGGCGTCCGGATCGTGCCGGCATGGCGCTGGTTGCTGGAATCGTCCGGACAGAAATGTGACACATGGAGAAGCTACTTATGACGCGGATGCGTGGACAGGGTAAGGTTCCGGTAGCCCGCCGGCCGCCGGCCGGCGCCGACAGCATCCTCGAGAGCATCTCGGATGGGGTCTTCACCGTGGATGCCGACTGGCGCATCACCTACTTCAACGCGGCGGCCGAGCGTATCACCGGCATCCGGCGCCGCGAGGCCCTGGGCCGGGGCTGCGCGGAGGTCTTCCGCGCCAGCATGTGCGAAACGAGCTGCGCGCTGCGCCAGACCCTCAAGAGCGGCAAGCCAATCATCAACCGCGCCGCGTTCATCGTCACCGCCGATGGGCGCCGCATCCCCGTCTCGGTCTCCACCGCGATCCTGCGCGACGCGCGGGGACGCCTGGTCGGCGGGGCGGAGACCTTCCGAGATCTGAGCCTGGTCGAAGCGCTGCGCAAGGAGCTCTCCGGCGCCTTCCTAGTCGGCGATCTCGTCAGCCGCAGCCCCGCCATGCGGCGCCTCCAGGTTCTGCTGCCGCAGGTGGCGGACAGCGGGGCGACCGTGCTGATCCAGGGCGAGACGGGCACCGGCAAGGAACTGCTGGCCCGCGCGGTGCACAACCACAGTCCGCGGCGGCGCAGACCCTTTGTGGCGGTCAACTGCGGCGCGCTCCCCGACACGCTGCTCGAATCCGAGCTCTTCGGCTATGTGAAGGGGGCCTTCACGGGCGCCGACCGCGACAAACCGGGGCGCTTCGCCGCGGCCGAGGGGGGCACGCTCTTCCTCGACGAAATCGGCGACATCAGCCCCGCTATGCAGGTGCGTCTGCTGCGCGTTTTGCAGGAGCATGCGTACGAGCCGCTCGGGAGCGTCGTTTCGCGGCAGGCCGATGTGCGCGTGATCGCCGCGACCCACCGTGACCTGGCGGAGCGGATCCGCGCGGGGGCCTTCCGCGAGGACCTCTTCTACCGGCTCAATATCGTGCGCCTCGACCTGCCGCCCCTGCGGAGCCGCAAGGAGGATATCCCGCTGCTGGCCGACCATTTCGTCGCGCGCTTCAACCGGCGGCAGGGGCGGCACGTGGCGGGCCTCACCCCGGACGCGGTGGGTCTGCTCATGATGCACGACTTCCCCGGCAATGTCCGGGAACTCGAGAACATCATCGAACGGGCCTTCGTCCTCTGCGGCGCCGGACGGATCGACACCGCCCATCTGCCCGCCGAGCTGACCGGGTCGGGGCGCTCCGAGCCCGCGTCCGCCGCGGAAAACCTGGCGGCGCGCCGGCGTTTGGCGGAGGCGCAGGCGATCCGGGCTGCGCTGGCCGCCTGCGGCAACAACCGCCAGCAGGCGGCCCGTGCGCTCGGCCTGCACAAGAGCACCCTCTTCCGCAAGATCCGGGCGCTGGGCATTGCGTTGCCGGAACAGGACGGACGCTCCCGCGACCCCGGCGCCTGACGCCACGGCGGTTCCTGCGGCGCCCCAGGCCCTGTTTTGTGGCGCGGGATCTCCAGGCCTTTGGCGCGCCGATCCCGGCCGGCCGGTCCGGAGATCCGGCCCGACACCGACTGCACCCCCCCGGTGGCACGGGATAACCGTTGCATAAATGCGACTGTATTAATGCATTTGTGTTGCAGATACGCGACACTACCGGTCGCGG
>CAYPJN010000468.1:0-2410 GCA_964411055.1 uncultured Lentisphaerales bacterium
GGAGCAGCCTGCAGAGCCTCTCGTGGTGTCAGGCCTCGGGGCGTCTCGACACCCTCTTCATCTACCAGACCCCGGCCACCGCCGCGGATGCCGACCGCCTGCGCCGGCTCTGCAGCCGCCAGTGGCCCGCGCTCAAGGTCGTGCTGCCCGGCGAGCCCGGCGCCGGGCTTGCCGCCAAGGTGATCGAGCGTCTGCGCGACTGGCGCCTTTTCCGGCCGAAACTGACGCGCTGGATACTCGACTGCACCGGCGCGCAGCCCTCGATGCTGGCCGCCGTGTCGCGCGCCGCCGAGGAGACGCCCGGATGGATGATCATGCGGCGCCAGCCCGGCGGAAGCTGGCAGCGACTAGTGGCCGCCTCCGGCGGCAGGCTCAATCCCGAAGCGCCGGAAAACGCGCCCCATGCGCGCCAGGCCGACGCCGTCGAGTTGCCCTTCCTGCTGCCGGCCATCTACCCCGGCGCCGAGGCCGAGGTCGAGGTGCAGTGGCGCCTCAGCCGCGCCCCAGAGTCCCTCTCCTGCGAGCAGCTCGCCGCCATCGCCGGCGCGGGGCGCGAGGCCAACTGGGAGTGGCGCCGCATGTTCGAGGAGGGGCTGCGGCGGCCGGCGCCCACGGCGGAGTGGGGCTTCGACGACTTCATCGGCGCCACCCTGGCCCTGCTGGGCGTGGGCAACACGCGTGTCCACCTGCCCGTGCGGCTGCCCGCCAGGCGCTCCTGCGAACAGATCTTCGATGTCGTCGCCGTCCACCGCGGCACCCTCTGGCTCTTCGACTGCCAGCCGCGTCTCGAACCCGAGCCGCCCATCGAATTCGACCACCGCCTCTGGCAGCTTCCGGGGGCGCGCCGCATCCTCGTGCGCCCCGGCCGCTGGGCCACGCTCTCCGAGCGAATGCTGGCGGACGATGACGCGGTTCTGATCGACTGCGACGACTGCCGCACGCTTTTCTCGCGCCTCTGCGCGCTGCTGGGGCTTGACGCGCCGCGGGCGCTGGGCGCCATCGAACGCGACACGCTCGCGCCACGTGCCGACCGCCTGCCGGTCTTCTCGCCGGCCACGCCCGCCCAGCAATTTAGCGACGCCATCCGTCTCGACGAGTGCGTCTTCGACCTGCAGCGCGGCGCACGCGCCGATGCCGGCGGCACGCCCCCGCCCTGGCTGGCGGCGCGCGTCGCTCCCGATCTCTGGTTCATCGGCGGCAGCCTGCCGCGGCCGGTGCCGCCGGAGGAGCTGCGCCAGCGGCTCGACGAGCGCCTGGCCAAGGGAAGGATGGAAACCGCCGTCGTCTTCCACGAGGTCTCGCAGAACCGCATGCACTGGCGCTCCCTGGTGCGCATGAAGGGCGGCGAGAGCGGACAGATGGAGCGCTGGCTGCGCCGCTGGCACAACGTACCGCTTGTAATCTAGCCCTTTGGATACAGCATGGGAACCGATCTCGAAATCATAACCGGCCTCTCGCACGAATTCGGCGTTGTCCAATACGTCATGGGCGGCGGCGGCAACACCTCCTGCAAGGACCGCGAGACGCTCTGGATCAAGCCCTCGGGCACCACGCTGCGCGGTTTGTCGCCGGAGCGCTTCATCGCCATGAACCGCGGCAGGCTGGCCGCGCTCTTCACGCTGGCGGCCCCCGCCGGCGCCGCGGAGCGCGAGGCACTTGTGAAGTCCGTCATGGCCGCGGCCGTCAGACCCGGCACGCCCGGGCGCGCCTCGGTCGAGGCGCCGGTGCACGAGTGCTTCGAGGCGCGCTTCGTCGTACACACCCACCCCACCCTCGCCAACGGTTTGGCCTGCGCGCTCGGCGGGCGCGAGGCGGCGCAACATTTGTTCCCCGAGTCGCTCTGGCTAGACTACACCGACCCCGGCTACACGCTGAGCCTGCGTGTCCGCGAGGCGCTGGCGGCCTTCCGCGCCGCGCATGACGGCCGCGAACCGCGCCTGGTATGGCTGCAGAATCACGGCGTCGTCGTCGCCGGGGAGACTTCCGACGAGATCCGCGCGACATATGCACACCTGACGGCCCGCCTGGAGGAGGCCTACCGCCAGGCTGGCGTGGATCCCGCCGCGCCCGCGCCGGCGGAGGCGCCGCCGCCCGCCTTCCGCGAGGCCGCGCTGCCGGTGCTGCAGGCGGCCCTCGGTTCGGAGGCCGCGGCCATCGTGGCGCGCGCGCCGCTCGCATGCGCCGCCGGCCCCGTCTCGCCGGATCATCTGGTGTACGCCAAGTCCTACGTCTACGAGGGCGTGGTAGCGGCGGAGGCGCTGCGCGCCTTCGCCGCGCGGCGCGGGTACCCGCCGCGCATCATCTCCCTGCCTGAGGGTCTGCTGGCCTGCGGACCGAACACCGCGGCGGCCGAGCGCGCCGCCGAGTTCGCCGCTGATGCCGCGCGCATCCGCCAACTCGCCCGCGCCTT
>CAYPJN010000469.1:0-2408 GCA_964411055.1 uncultured Lentisphaerales bacterium
CCCCGTCCCCGAACGCAACCTGCTCGGCCCCGCCTGCCTCGTCTACTGGCCCTTCTCCTCGCCGCGCTTCGGCCGGATCGACTAGCTTTGGGATTGCCAGAAGCAGGCGCGTCGGCTAAGCTGTGCGGCTGTTTCCCCGGAGAGGTGACCGAGCGGCCGAAGGTGCAGCACTGGAAATGCTGTGTGCTCTTACGGGCACCGGGGGTTCGAATCCCCCCCTCTCCGCCATTTCCGCTGTCATGAACGCAAAACTCCTCATTCCCGCCGCCGACCGCAAGGCCATCGCGAACAAGTACCACAAGCTCTGCGAGCCGCACAATCCGCTGAACCGGTTCGTCTACCACGGCTGGGATTGCGACAACGGCACCGGCCTGGACGATGCCGGGATCAGGGCCGGGTTCGACGCCCTGGCGCCGGCCATCGCGGAAAAACCCCACAACATCCAGAAAGCCCTCTTCGAGAAGTTTCTCCTCGAGAACGGCCGACTGGACGTGAGCAAGCACGACTACTTTCCCTGCCTGTACAACTGGGGGCGGGTGGTGAACCACGCCGTCTGGAAGTGGCGCGCCGTCGCCGACACCTGCCCGCCGGACGTGGCGGCGTGGCGCGAAAAGGCCCTTGCCCGCGGCGAGATGATGCAGTGGCCGGACCACGACCACAGCGTTCCCGACTGGGACATGCTCTTCGAAAAGGGATACGTCGGCGTCCTCGCGGAGATCCGGACCCGCCTCGCGGCGGAGACGGACAGCCGGAAGCGCGCGTTCTACGAGGCGGAGTCCATCGCGTACGAAGCGGCGATGGCGTGGATGAAGCGCGCCCGCGACTACGCGTTACGGCAGACACATGCCAAGGCCGCCGTGACGGCGGAATCGCTCGGCAACCTCCTCGCGGGAGCGCCGCAGACGGCGTTCGACGTGCTGATGCTCGTCTATCTGCATTTTATGTTCAGCGAGTGCGTCGACTGCGTGCAGGTGCGCGCGACGTGCTCCGGCATCGACCACCAACTCCTCCCGTACTTCCGGCGCGACCTCGCCAGCGGGAAATTCACGCGGAAGCAGCTCAGCTCGTTCCTCGCCTACTTCCTCATGCAGTTCGCCGCCATCGGCAACTACTGGGGCCAGCCGATGTACCTGGGCGGCACGAACCCCGACGGCACCACCAAGGTGAACGAGTTGTCGCTGCTCATACTCGACATCTACCACGCGCTCGGCATCTACAGCCCCAAGCTCCAGATCAAGTACAACGGCGACACCACGCCGCCGGAGTTCCTTGAAAAAGCCTTCGAGATGATCCGCACGGGCTCCAACAGCATCGTGTTCGTCTGCGAAAAGGGAGTCTGGGCGTCCTTCAAGAAGTTCGGCGGCGTGCCGTTCGAGCGGTACTGCGATTTCGACATCACCGGCTGCTACGAATACAAGCTCCGCAACGGCGAGGTCGGCACCGTCGCGAGCTATCCGAACATGCTCCATCCGGTCCTCGCGGTGCTGGATCGCGAGGGCCCCGCGCCCGCCACCTACGAGGCGTTCGAGGCGGCCTACGCCGAGGAGCTGCAGCACTCCTTCGACATGCTCCGAGCGAGCGCCCTGTGCTATAGGGCGGAAATCGCCGAAATCAATCCCGCCCTCTTCTATTCCGGGGCGAAGAAGATCGCCCTGGAACAGGGCGCGGACGCCAATGCGATCGCCGCGAAGGGGGCGGCGTTCGGCGGCGCCATCAACGCCTTTGGCAGCGCCGTGGATGCGCTGATGGCGGTGAAGAAGATTGTCTACGAGGACCGTATGGCCACCCCGCGGGAGCTGCGCGACATCCTCCACGCCGACTGGGAGGGGCACGGGGAGCTGCGGCACTTCGCGCTTACGAAGTGTCGTAAGTTCGGCGTGAACGACCCCGAGGCGGACGCCTGCGCCAAGCGCCTCATGGACTATATCGAGCGCGACGAGGAGAATCCCGCCGGACGCGCCGGGTACGAACTCCACTCCGCCCGCATGTTCATCGAGCAAGGCAAGCGCATGCCGGCCACGCCCGACGGACGCCGCAAGGGCGAGGAGACCTCCAAGAACCTCTCGCCCGTGTCGGGCATGGACACGCAGGGCGCTACGGCCCTCGTGCTCTCCGCCACCGCCGTCGACCAGTCGCGGATGTACGGCGGCGGCTGCCTCGACATGATGCTCCACCCGTCGAGCGTGCAGGGGGAGGAGGGGATGGCGGCGCTGAAGGGGCTTTTGGCCGTCTACGAAAAGCGCGGCGGGCACTCCATACACTTCAACGTCTTCGATCCCGCGACGCTCCGCGACGCGCAGGCCCATCCGGACAAGTACCGCAACCTCCAGGTACGAGTCTGCGGCTGGAACGTGCGGTTCAACGACATGTGCAAGGCGGAGCAGGATCGCTACATCCTCCGCGCGGAG
>CAYPJN010000470.1:0-2404 GCA_964411055.1 uncultured Lentisphaerales bacterium
AGGCCTGAATGTCGTGCGCCAGATCCGCCAGCAGCCCGCGGCAGTCGACCGGCCCGAGCCCGGCCGGCAGCGCCTCGACGATGAAACGGTTGTCGCCGAATCCGTCCATCTCGAAGCCCATCGTCCGGAGCAGGTCCAGATGCTTGCGCAGGCGGTCGGCGTCCTCGGGCGGCAACTGCACCGTCTCGGGCATGAGCAGCCGCTGGCACGCGACGGGATGCCCCTCGCGGACCGGTGCCATCAGGCGCTCGAACAAGATGCGCTCGCGCGCCGCGCGCGGATCTAGGACGACGTAGCCGCCGTCGGTCTCGAGGAGCACGTAGCGCTCCGCGACCTGGCCCAGGACGCGGCACCACTCCCAGGGGGCGTTGGAGCCGCCATCCGGCGGCAGGGCGAAGGTCTCGGGCGCGCCGGCGGCGGCGGCCGCGGCCGTGCCGCCGCCCGCGCCTGGCAGGGGCGGCCGCGGGTAGATGCGCGGCGCCGCATCCAGGGACGGAAAGTTGCGGACGGGGTCTGCCCGCGGCGGCGGCTGCGCGGGCGCGGGCGGCGGCACGGCCGCGGCCAGCGGATCGGGCGAGGGCGCACCCGGGAGGCGGGCCGCGGAGGCCTGCGCCCGCGGCGCCGTGCCGAGCGCGGCCGAGACGGCGGCGATGATGGCGTCGCGCACGTCCGCCGCCTCGCGGAAACGCACCTCGCGCTTGGTCGGATGGACGTTGACGTCGATGTCCTCGGGCGCGACGTCGATGAATAGGATGACGATCGGCTTGCGGTCGTTGTCGAGCGGCGGGTAGGCCTCGCGCAGGGCGTAGGGGATGACGGCGGCGCCGGCGGCGCGGCGGTTGACGAAGATGTACTGCTCGGAGCGGTCGGCGCGCGTGAAAGTCGGCAGGCCGGCGAAGCCCGAGACGCGGACGCCGCGCCCTTCGTGTTCCACCGGGCGCATGGACGCCAGGAGCTCGGGGCCGAAGAGGTCGTTGATGCGCTCGGGGAGCGTCGCGCCGGGCGGCAGCAGGTGGAGGTCGCGGCCGTCGGCCTTCAGGCGCATGCCGGTCTCGGGATGCGCGAGCGCCTGGAGGAGGAAGGCCGTGCGGATGTGGGCCTGCTCCGTCTGGAAGGCGCGCAGGAACTTGCGGCGCGCGGGGACGTTGAAGAAGAGGTCGCGCACCTCGACGGTCGTTCCGGAGGGGAAGCCGAGATCGCGCACGTCCTGCAGGCGGCCGCCGACGACCGTGATCTCGGTGCCGGTGCCCTCGCCGCGGAGGCAGGTCTGCAGGGTGAAGCGCGAGACGGCGGCGATGGAGGGCAGGGCCTCGCCGCGGAAGCCGTAGGTGTGGATGCGCTCGATGTCGTCGACGTCGCGGATCTTGCTCGTGGCCTGCGGCTCGATCGACATCAGCGCGTCGTCGCGGCCCATGCCCGTGCCGTCGTCGGCCACGGAGATGAGCCGCCGCCCGCCGGCGGTGACGGCGACCTCGATGCGCGCGGCGCCGGCGTCGAGGGCGTTCTCCATCAGCTCCTTGACGACCGAGGCGGGCCGCTCGACCACCTCGCCCGCGGCGATCTTGTTCGCGACATGGATGGGGAGAAGACGGATTTGCGGGGTGTCCGCCATGCGCGCTCAGTCCGGAACGAAGAGCACCTGTCCCACGCGGATCATGTCGTCCTTGAGACCGTTGGCCTGCTTGATCTTCTCGACGGACACCTTGTAGGCGGCGGCGATCTCCGAGAGCGTCTGGCCGGCCTGCACCTTGTGCTCGTAGCCGCTCTGCCGGTCCTGCGTGGCCCGGCTGCCGCCGCGCGGCGCGGCGGCGGGCTGGGCGGCCAGGAGTTTGGCCATCTCGCGGCTCAGCTCGTCGACGACCTCGCGCTTGAGGCTCCCGCGCTCGGCGCGGAGCTGCTCGACCTCGCGGCGCAGGGCGGCGGTCTCCGTCGCCGGCGTGACGGCCTCGCGCGGCGCGCCCTCGATGCGGTCTAGGCGCGCGTCGATCTGCTGCAGGTGGAGCTCGGCCGACTCGGTCCTGGCCTTGAGCATGTCGAGGTCGCGGAGCTGCTGCTGCCGCGCCATCTCGACGCGCACGGCCTCCTGGCGGCTTTCGTCGGCATAGCGCGAGTCCTGGTAGAAGGTCTCGCAGCCGGCGAGGAGCAGCAACGCGGGAAGCAGGGCGAAGGGACTGAGGCTTTTCATGGCGTTCCTGGAACGAGTCTGGTGCTCGGGGGGGGACTCGAACCCCCACGGGTTTCCCCACATGCCCCTCAAACATGCGTGTCTGCCATTCCACCACCCGAGCGGAAGAACAGCGGGGAACTTACCGGATTGCGTGTCAGGAAGCAAGCGCAAAGGAAAGCGGCCCGGTAATCGGCTAGCCACAGGGGGGCGCGGGAAGCGCATGCTGAGAGGGCTGGA
>CAYPJN010000471.1:0-2403 GCA_964411055.1 uncultured Lentisphaerales bacterium
CCAAAACCAGCCGGGGTGCCCGCCGGGATCGGCGAGGTTGGAAAGGCAAAACCAGCCGGGGTGCCCGCCGGGATTTCGGCGAGCCTGTGCGCGCCGTACCACGAGCAGATCGTGCGGGGAGTCGAGGCGGGTCTGACGGCGCAGCGCATTTTTCAGGATCTGCGCGGCGACCAGGGTTTCGGCGGAGCGTACGACACGGTCAAGCGGTATGTCCGCCATCTGACGGCTGGCGGCGGACGATCCGTTGCGCGCATGGAGTGCGCCCCGGGCGAGGAGGCGCAGGTGGACTTCGGCCTGGGGGCGCCGATCCTCGGGGCCGACGGCCGCCGGCGGCGCAGCTGGGTGTTCCGCTTCGTGCTCTCGCACTCCCGCAAGGGCTACAGCGAGGCGGTGTTCAGACAGGACGCGGAGAGCTTCATCCGGTGCATCGAGAACGCGTTCCTGTCGTTCGGCGGCGTGGCCAGGAGGCTGGTGCTGGACAACCTGCGCGCCGCAGTGAAGCGCGCCGACTGGCACGACCCGGAGCTCTCGCCGAAGTTCGCCGCCTTCTGCCGTCACTGCGGCACCGTCGCGGTGCCCACGCGGCCGCGGCATCCCGAGCACAAGGGCAAGGTCGAGCGGGGAATCGGCTATGTGAAGGGCAACGCGCTGAAGGGGCGCGTCTTCGACTCCCTGGCGGCCGAGAACGCCTTCCTGCGCTGGTGGGAGCGCAACGTCGCCGACGAGCGCCTGCACGGCACGACCCGGCTCCATGTGGGCCGGTGCTTCGAGGAGCGCGAGCGGCACGCCCTGCTGCCGCTGCCGGCCATGCTCTTCCCGTCCTTCGAGGAGGCCCGCCGCACGGTGCACCGCGACGGCTGCATCGAGGTGCGGCAAGCCTACTACCGCGTGCCGGACGAGCACGTCGGACGCGAAGTCTGGGCGCGCTGGGACGGGCGCACCGTCCGAGTGCTCGACCTGCGCATGCGGCAGATCGCCCTCCATGCCCGGCTGGAGCCGGGGCAGTTCTCGCCGGACCGGCTGGCCGGCACCTCCGTCGCCGAGACGGCCGACTACTGGTGCCGCCGCGCCGGCCGGATCGGGCCGCAGACCGGCGACTGGGCCCGGCGTGTCCACGCCGAGCGCGGGCCGGAATCCATCCGCGTGCTCATGGGGCTCTGGCACCTGGGCCGCCGCGCCGGCGGTCCCGCGATGGAGCAGGCATGCCGCCAGGCGCTGGCCAGCGGCGCGCCGCTGCGGCTGCGCGACCTCCGCCGCCGGCTGGAGGGGCACGCCGCCCCGGTGCAGATGACGTTCCTCGAAAGCCATCCGCTGATCCGCGGCATGGACGTGTATGGCTCGCTCGTGGACGCGGCCGCCAATCCCAGGGAGTTGCCGACAACCGCGCCGACGGGCTTTCAAGGGCCCTCTGGCGCGGATGTCGACAACTCCCCCGCCCGGGCGCGTGCCGGGGCGGCCTTCCCGACACCCCGGAACCTGGAGACACCATGACCGAATCAATGAGAAAACGCCTCAGGCAGCTTCGCCTCTCCGGCCTGGCCGCCGCGCTCGACGTGCGGCTGCAGGAGGCCGCCGGCCACAACCTCAGCCACCTGGAGTTCCTGGAGGCGATCCTCCAGGACGAGGTGAACGTCCGCGACCAGCGCCAGCTGGCCCGCCGCCGGAAGCGGGCCGACTTCCGGGACATCCGCACCCTGGAGGACTTCGACTTCGCGTTCAACCCCTCGATCAAGCGCAAGCTGGTCTACGACCTGGCCGCCTGCCACTTCATCCGGGAGCGCCGCGACGTGCTGCTCGTCGGCCCGCCCGGCGTCGGCAAGAGCCATCTCGCCCAGGCCATCGGCCACGAGGCCATCCGGGCCGGCTTCCAGGTGCTCTACCGCTCGATCTTCGACCTCGTGCGCGAACTCCGGGAGGAGGACAACCTCCCCGCCGGCGGCAAGCCCCTGGCCCGCTACCTGAAGCCCGACCTGCTCATCGTGGACGACATGGGACTGAAGCAGCTGCCGCCGCGCTCCGGCGAGTACCTCTTCGAGATCATCATGCGCCGCTACGAGAACCGCTCCACGCTGATGACCTCCAACCGCCCCGTCGAGGAATGGGGCAAGCTCGTCGGCGACGTGCCCGCCGCCACCGCCATCCTCGACCGCTTCCTGCACCACGCCGAGATCATCCAGATCACCGGCCGCAGCTACCGCCTCAAGGACCGCGCCACCGCCCAGAACGCGGTGGACAACGAAGCCAACTGATGCTATCTATGAACTAAACCAAGTGGCTGGTTTTGGGGTGCCCGCAGGTGGCTGGTTTTGACTGCCCGCGGGTGGCTGGTTTTGGGGTGCCCGGTGACAGCTACAACGCCCGTTCGGAAGTTTCTTCAGCGCTCATGGGCACGAACACGTACAG
>CAYPJN010000472.1:0-2401 GCA_964411055.1 uncultured Lentisphaerales bacterium
GCGTCCAGCCCTCGCAGCATGCGCTTCCCGCGCCCCCCTGTGGCTAGCCGATTACGCAGGGGGGAGAGGGGGGTCAGGGTTCAGGGGTCAGGGTTCAGGGGTACCTCTGTTGACCGCGGGGAGAAGAACGCTCAACGCTGAACGCTAAATGCGCGAATATTCAAGAGGAGAAAGCGGGTCGAGTAGGTGTGCCGATTAAGAAGGAGGATTAAGTGCGGGATTAAGTGCCGAGCTGGTCTTAAACGCCCTCTTAAACGCCCTCTTACTCGGCACACTTAATCGGCACACCTACTCGACCCGCTTACTCCCTCTTCCGCTCTCCTTCGTGATCTTCGTGGTTAACCGGAGTCCCGCCTTCAGGGAGCGTTGATTTATTGCGCCCCGTACCCTTTTCCAGACGATCATGAAGCAAGGTAGGGCGAGGCGTCCCCGCCGAGCCGCCATTTGGCACTAATATAACTGATTATGCCGTCCATCTGCGGCTCACCGGGACGGTTCGCCCTACCTTGCTCTATTGCGCCTGTATAAATCAACGCTCCCTTCAGGGTCTGTTGTTATATTGCCGCTGCTGATTAATCTGGAACTCAGGGAATCAGGAAATGCGCAGGTTTGGTGCATTTTCCTGTTTTCCTGAGTTCCAGATTCAAGGACTGCCAATAAATCAACACTCCCTTCAGGCGGAAGTCGTTCAGGGGCTTCAGCTTACCGTGCATCCATGTAAAACCTTCCCTAAATCCGCGCCTTGTGCTTGAATGGGACTGCGATGCCATGGGTATGACGCTCCACTTCCTGGGATGGGAAAAGCCGCTCTGCGAGTCCGTGCCGGACTATCTCCTGGCGGACGCGGCAAAACCGCTCGCCGACCTGCGCGGCACGTGGCTGGTGGTTCCGACACGCCAGTCGAGCTGGCGCCTGCGCGCCGCGCTGCCGCAGGCGGCACACGCGCGCGGACAGGCGCTGCTGGGCCCGGAGATCGTGACGCCGCCCGTGCTGCTCGAGCCCGAAGCAGCCCCCGACACCGCCTCGGGACTGCAAATCCTAGCGGCCTGGCTGGAAGTGCTGCGCGGCATAAAACCCGGCGACTTCCCCGCCTTCCTCGGCAAGCGCCGCGGAGAGCCCGCCGACGACGCCTGGGCGCTCGCCGTCGCCGGCCGGATCGAGGAACTGCGCCGCGAGCTGGCCGACGGCAACCTCACCCCCGGAAAGGTCGCCGCCGCGGAGGCGGCGGCCGAGGAGCGCGACCGCTGGCGGGAGCTGGCCGAGCTGGAAGAGCGCCACGCCCGGCAGCTCGCCGGATGGAAGATGCATGATCCGCTGGCCGTCAAGCTGGAGCGGGCGGCCGAAGCGCCGCCGCCGCCGGATGTCGGGCGGGTCATTCTGGCGGCGCTGCCCGATCCGCCCAAACTGCTCATGACGCTGTTGGAGCGCTGGAGCGAAGCCGGCGTCGCCGTGGAGGTGCTCGTGGCCGCGCCGTCCGCGGAGGCCGCCGCCTTCGACGCCTGGGGACGACCCCTGCCCGCGGCCTGGAACGCGCGGCGGATCGACGTGCGCGACGCCGACATCCGGCTCGAGGCGACACCCGAGGACCAGGCCGCGCGCATCGCGCGCGAACTGGGGGAAGCCATGCGCGCTTCTCCAACAGAACCAGAGCCTGTAACCGGGGCTTTTTTTGAATCAGGAACTCAGGAAAAACAGGAAAATGCATCCGGAAAATGCTCCATTCCTGATTTCCTGAGTTCCAGATCAATCAGCAGCGGCAACATTCCAACATCCCCTAATACCGGGACTCCGGCGCAGCAGCCGCAGGTGGCCATCGGCGCGCCGGACCGCGAGACCGTCGCGCCGCTGCAACGCGAGCTGGCAGTCCTGGGACTGGCGGCCTTCGATCCGCGCAACCGCCCCTTCGACGACGCGCCCCTCTACCGGCTCGTCCAGGCGCTGCTCGATCTGCGCGCGCGCGACAGTTACGACGCGGTCGCCGCCCTCCTGCGCCATCCCGACGTCCTGGCGGCGGTCGGCAACGGCGCCGACGTGCTGCGGATGCTGGACGCCTTCCAGGCGGCGCACCTGCCGGTCACGCTCTCCGACATGGCCGTACGCAGCGGCGCGCATGCGGTGCGGCCGCCTGAAGCGGCGCTGGCCATGGTACGCCGCTGGCGCGCGCGGCTGAGCGCGGGCGGGCTCGCCGACGGCCTGCGCGCGGTGCTGCAGGAGATTTACCGGCATCGCCTCCTGCAGGCCGACAATCCCGGGGACGAAGCCTTCCAGCAGGCCGCAGCCGCCTTCGACTCCGTCCTGCGCGAGCTGGAGCGTTCCGGCGCCGCCAGCCCCGCCGACGACGAGGCCGCCGCCGTGCTCCTGGCGCGCCTGCGCGAGGGCCAGATCAGGCCCGAGCGGCGCA
>CAYPJN010000473.1:0-331 GCA_964411055.1 uncultured Lentisphaerales bacterium
CCAGCGCGGCGGTGATCGCCTCGGCGGTGAAGCTGTACGCGACGCGTCCGCCCTGAAGGCGCAGCGTGAAGCCCGCCGGGAAAGCGGGATTCGGCGCGATGGTCACGCCCTGCTCGGTACCCGCCTCCTGCCGCAGCCGCGCGAGGAGTCCGGCGGTCTGTTCGGCGGCGGCCCCGCCGACGACCACCTCGACCTGCTTGTCGCCGCCCTTGAGATAGGCCGCGACGGCCTCGGAGACCCATTGGCGGAAGGAAGCCTCGTCGGCCACGGCCGCCCCAACCTCGCTGCGCAGCAGGCCTTCGAAGCGCTTGACGAGATCCTGCTCGACCTG
>CAYPJN010000473.1:344-2401 GCA_964411055.1 uncultured Lentisphaerales bacterium
CGGCGCGGCGCCGAAAAGCCTCGGCATCGCGCTGCGCCGATTCGCGCAGCTCTTTTGCCTCGGCTTCGGCCTTGGACACTATCTCTTTGGCTTCCTGGCGGGCCTTCTCGACCAGCGCCTGCGCCTCGGCCTGCGCCTTCTCGACGCCTTCCGCGCGGATGCGGTCAAGCAATTGCTGGAGTTCTTCTGTCATCTTGGGTTCCATTTTTCCACCCGCGGCCATGGACTAGACCTTGGTGACTGCGAGGTACGCGAAGACCATCGTGAAGATGGCCACCGTCTCGATGATGCCGATCGCGGCGAGGTAGTTCGTGAAGCCCTGGCCCGTCTCGCCCTGGGCGTCGGCGGCGGCCGCGGCGGCGCGGCCCTGCATGAGGGCCGAGAGGCCGATACCGAGGCCGGCGAAGAGGCCGATCAGGCAGAGGGCGATCCAGGGCGCACCGGCCTGGGCGCGCTTGATCATGGCGAACATGATGATCAAGCCGTAGAGCGTCTGCGTCAGCGGCGCGCCGACGAAGGAGAGGAGCAGGAAGGGGGCCTGCTTGCCCTGGGCGTAGCATTTCTTCCAGGCGCCGACGGCCGCGCTACCCGCGACCCCCGTGCCAAGGGCCGAGCCGACGGCGCTCACCGCGAGCGCCATGACGGCGCCGGCGATGCCCAATCCCGTGTTGACTGCTGGATCCATGTGTGTACTCCTGGTTGTTTCTGGCGTGTGGTTGAGGAATCGTGCCGCGGGCTAGTCGCCGGAGGCGGCGGCCGCGGGCGTCTGGCGCCGGAAGGGACGGTAGGCGAAACCGCTCCAACTGACACCCTTGTGGTTGGAAAACTCGAGCGTGTTGAGGCGCACGGCATGCACCAGGATGCTCAGCGCCCCCATCAGCAGGTTGAGTCCGTGACCGGCTAACAGGATCAGCAGCACGGCGGGAATCTTGGCCCAGAGCGGCAGCTTGAGCTCCATAGCCATCTGGTTGAAGATCTCCGCGACCTTGATCGATGCCATGCCGACGGCGAAGAGGCGCACGTAGGAAATGATGTCGCCCAGGCAGCTTATGATGTTGAGCGGCAGCATGCCGAGATCGACGGCGTGGGTCTTGAGCTCGCGGCGGTCGAGCATGAAGAACACGATCAGCAGCACCGAGAGCGCGGCCACCGGCAGCATGAACGGCGGAAAGACGAATCCATCGACGGAGACCATGCAGGCGGCGGAATACATGATCCAGACAATACCCGCCCAGCCGACCTGGGCCAGGGACTTCGTCGAGGGCAGGAGTGCCACAGCATTCCAGAGGCGGGCGACGGAGAGATGGAGGGCGCCGAGGAAGAAGCAGAACTGCATGGTGTTCTGCTGGTTGCCGAACCAGCGGGCCACCGGATGCCGGAGCGAAGCCGGCAGGGTCTCGGCCGGTATGCCAAAGTAAGTGGCGGTGAGCACACCCCAGATCATCGTGGCGACCGAGAAGACCCCCATGAGGACGAAGGGCGAGGCCGGCGCCCGGCGGAACTTGCGGCGCAGCGCCAGCGTGCCGAGCAGCAGCAGCGCGCCGTAACCCGCGTCGCCCACCAGCATGGCGAAGAAAAGGGTGAAGAAGGCCAGGAAGACGACGCTGATGTCGGTCTCGCGGTAGCCGGGCAGGATGCCGAGCATCTTGAAAAGCGCGTTGACGGGGCGCACGGCGCGCGGCGGGCGCACGAGCGTGGGCGGCTCCTCGCCGGGATCCGGGTCGCGCGCCAGCAGCGCCCAGCCGGCCTCGCGGGCCGCCGCCTGGAGCGCGGGCACGCGCTCGGCCGGGGCGTAGCCCGTCAGCCAGGCGAGTCCCCCGTCCGCGCCCATGGCCGCCTGCGCCGCCATGAAGTCGCGCACCTCGGTGCGTTCGCGGATCTGCGCCCGGAGATCAGCGGCCGCGTGCGCCATGGACGCCAGACCGCGGTTGACGGCGGCATGCCGCCTGCAGGCCGCGGCGCGGCGCGCCTTTGCCGCCGAGAGCGGCCGCGCCGGGAGCGCGATGCGCTCGGTCTTTTCGCCGAGCTCGACCGGGCCGATGGCCACGCCCAGAACA
>CAYPJN010000474.1:0-2385 GCA_964411055.1 uncultured Lentisphaerales bacterium
ATGCCGACCCGGCCATGGTGCTGCATCGTCTGCGGAAAGAGCGAAGGCCACAGCATGGCCAACACGCTGAAACCGTAGGCCGCCCCGACGCCGAGGGAGATGAGCGTGAACATGTTCAGGCTGACGGCGCGCAACGAGCGCCATGCGCGCACGAAGAAGGGCCAGGCGCCCCAGAGGACGACCGGCGTGGCGAGGAATAGCTGCAACCAGCGCGAGAAGCCGCTGT
Source organism: uncultured Lentisphaerales bacterium (assembly GCA_964411055.1). GTDB lineage: Bacteria > Verrucomicrobiota > Kiritimatiellia > RFP12 > JAAYLN01 > JAAYLN01. The sequence goes on from CAYPJN010000474.1 coordinate 227, forward strand.
TGGAAAAGGCCTGCAGCACGGGCGACGGCGTCAGGTGGGCCATCGCGAGGACGAAGACGGGCAGGGTCAGGATGCCAGCAACCGCCAGGCGCCGGAGCAGGGCCCGGCGCTCGCCGGCCTCGGCCTCTTCCGTGCCGGGAGCGAGGGTCTCGGGCTCCAGCGGCATGCCGCACTTGATGCAGTCGCCGGGATGCGGCTGACGCACCTCGGGGTGCATGGGGCATACGTAGTCCGTGCCCGCCGACGCCGGGACCGGCGCAGCTGCCGGCCCGGCGAGGAACTTCCGGCGACAGGCGTCGCAGCAGAAGTAGTAGGTCCGCCCATCGCGCTGCGCGCTGAGGCCCTCCGCCTCGTCGACGGTCATGCCGCAGATGGGATCGGTCGCCATCGTGACTTACGTTCCCTGGACCAGCAGGACGGCGTCGTGCGGTGGGACGGTGACCGTGTACTTGCGCGCGCCCAGCGGATGGAGAATCTCCTCCGCCTCGCGCGCGGGGTCGAGCGTCAGGGCCTCGAAGGCGAACTCGCGCGCGGTCTCCGTCTCGTTGATGGCGGCGACGGCGCGCCGACCGTCGACCGTGCCGGCGAAGACCGCGGGATGTCCCCAGAGCGTGAAGTCGACGGGCCTGACATCGCGCATGCGGATCGTGGCGGCGCGCGACAGCAACGCCAGACGTTCCGGAGCGATAGTGTTGAGGTTGTCGCTCGTGAGGGCGACGCCAGTTACGATGCCGGTCAGGATCGACACGCGCGCCTCGCCGATGGTCGTAGAGCCGCGGTCCTGGCGGGCCATCATCGTGTCGGGGTCGCATCGGAAGAAGGTGTCGATCATCCACCAGCGGGAGAGGACGGAGTGCATGCAGCGCTTGATCGGGCCCCAGCTTGCGTGCGTGTCGCCGCTGACACGCGCGCTGTCTATGTAGCCGAGGCACGGCAGGAAGGGCGGACAGCAGCCGAGCAGGTGAGCGTCGGGCACGGCGTCGCGGATCGCCTGGAGTCCCTGCCGGAAGGCGCTGACCGGCGTGGCCGCGGGGTCGGCGCGGCCGCCCTCCATCAGGCCGAATCCGAGCCCGTCCATCTTGAAGTAGGTGTAGCCCCATGACCGGAAGGTCTTGAATACGCGCGCCAGGTGCTCCTGCACCGCGGGCTGCGAGGTGTCGAGGCAGGCCCAGAGGTCGTCCGGCGGCGGCGACCAGCCCTTGGCGACCTTCGGCGCGCCGGTGTCGTCCTTGACGAACCATTCCGGGTGTTCGCGGAAGACGCGGCTGGCGGTCGAGGCCTGGAACGGCATCAGCCAGATGCCGGCGCGCATGCCGGTGTCCGTGATGCGCCGGCCGATCTCGCGGAGCGGCGTGGGCCAGTAGGGATCCTGGTCGTTCCAGTCGCCCTGAAAGGTCTGGTAGCCGTCGTCGATCTGCATGACCTGCGCGCGGTAGGCGCCGTCCAGATGGCGGCGCATAGCCTCCAAGTTTTCCAGGAAGTCACGCTCCGTCACGTCAGCGTAGTAGTAGTACCACGTGCAGTAGCCGGTCAGGTTCCGGCGCGTGTCGAGCGGCGGCACCTGCATGCGTTCGGCGGTCAGGCGCGCGTATTCGGCCAGCAGGTCGCGCCAGTCCTTGCCTTTGAGGACAATGACCTCCTCGGGAGTCTCGCCCTCGGCGATGTCCGGCTGGCGCACCTCGATGGCGTGCAGGTTGCCGCCCTTCTTGATCAGCGTGAAGAAGGTCAGCGACCGCAGGGCCGTGACGGCCCCCACCAGCGTGTACCGCCGCTGCTCTGCATGGCCGACGATGATGACGTCGTCGCTGGAGTATTCGGAGCAGAACCCGTCGGGGCCGAGGAACATCGACGGCTCGGTCCGGGGCCCCATGTTGTTATCGCCGCGGTACATGAAATAGGCGCCCGGGGGCAGGTCGAGGCGCACCTCGCGGCGATAGTAGGGGCGGATGGGCTTCAGGGCATTGGCCACGTGTTTCATGGCGCCATTGTCCCGCAAACCGGGCGCTTCGACCAGCGGAAAGCGCAAACATCTTCCCTCCCCCGGATTGACGACCGTGGGGCGGTGTAGTTCACTCGCGGCATGCAGCCGCCGCGGGGGACCCGCCCGTAATCGGCTAGCCACAGGGGGGCGCGCGGGGGGCGCATGGAGGAGCGGGCGG
>CAYPJN010000475.1:0-2383 GCA_964411055.1 uncultured Lentisphaerales bacterium
CTCGGGACAAATGGTCGGCGCGGCGCGGTCGGGACGGCAGAACATCATCGAGGGCTCGGAACGCGCCGCGACCTCGAAGGAGACCGAGATGAAGCTCACCGACGTCTCTCGCGCCAGCCTCGGCGAACTGCTGGGCGACCTCGAAATCTTCCTCGCCGAGCGCGGCGCCATCCCCTGGAGCGTCCGCTCGCAGGAGCACCAGGCCGTGAGCGCCCTCAACTTCGCCCCGTTCGAGTACACCAACGACGTCCTGCACGACTACTGGAGCTGGTTCCACCGCGAGAAGCGGTCTTTCGCGCCCTGGGTCGAGCATGACGATCCCGTGGTGGCGGCCAACGCCCTGGTCATCCTGATCCGCCGCGCCATGGCCATGCTCGCCGGCCAGATGCGGCAACAGGGACAGCGCTTCCTCGCTGAGGGCGGCTTCCGCGAGCGCCTGACGCAATCCCGCGTCGCGGCGCGCGACGCCACCGCGCCGGCCGATGCCGACGCTCCCGCCTGCCCCCTGTGCGGCAAGTCCATGCGACAGCGCACCGCCCGCAAGGGCCCCCACGCCGGCCAGTCCTTCTGGAGCTGCTCCGGCTACCCTGTATGCCGCGGCACCCGGCCGGTCGAATCGCCGAAGGATCCAGGACGCAGGAACCAGGACTCCGGCGTCCTGAGTCCCGAGTCCTGAGTCCCAAGTCCTGCGTCCCTGCGTCCCGGGCCCCGCCCGGACCTCCGCGGATATCCGCGGCCAGCATCACGCGCCATGCGCGTGGCATACTGCTCCCATGCCCTCCCTTGTCCTGACCAGCGACACCCTCAGCGTGCGGCTGCTCTCCCGCCGGCTCGAAGTGATCCGGCAGGATCACCAGACGCCCGGCTCGGAACCCGTCCGCACCGAGATCCCGCTGCTCGATCTCGACCGCGTCGTCCTGGTCGGCCGCCCCTCTGTCACCATCCCCGTCCTGACGGAACTCATGGACGGCGGCATCCCCTGCTTTTTCCTGACGGCCAAAGGCCGCTGGCGGGGGGCGCTCAGCCCCGACCGCAACCTCAACGCCGCGCGGCGCATCCGCCAGTACGAACAGGCGACCGACCCCCGGTTCAGCCTGCGGGTGGCGCGGCGGCTCGTGACCGCCAAGATCGCCAACAGCCGGCGCGTCCTCCAGCGACTGGCCGCCAACCGCGAGATCAGCGACAGCCCCGGGCATGAAGCCGTCTGCGGCGAGCTCAAGCACCTGCTGCAACGGGCCGGGAGCACGGATTCGCTCGACGAACTGCGCGGCATCGAGGGGCTGGCGGCAGCGCGCTACTTCCGACGCATCGGCGCGTTCTTCCCCACGGCTATCCCGTTTTCTGAGCGCTCGCGCCGGCCTCCGCGCGACGCCGCCAACGCCCTCCTCTCCTGGACCTACACCATCCTCCTCGGCGAGGTCGAGGGCGCGATCCGCGCCCACGGACTCGATGCCGCCATCGGCGTGCTGCATGCCGACACCTTCAACACACCCTCGTTGGCGCTCGACCTGATCGAGCCCCTGCGCCCGGCGGTCGCCGACCTGCTGGTGCTGAGCATCCTCAACCACGCCATTCTCCGTCCCGAACATTTCGAGGTCGATATCGACGACGGCGGCACCTACCTGACAGAAGAGGCACGCAAGCCCTTCTTCGTCGCCTATGAACAGGCGATGACCCGCCGTTTCGCGATGGCGAAGGGATCGCCCCACACCGACTTCCGCAAGGTGATCGACGAGCAGGTCTGCGTCTACCTCCGCGCCCTCGAACGCGGCGACACCGAGGAGGAGTTCTTCCGGCTGCCCTGAACGAGAACATCGGCATGGAGAACCGTGATTCAGCGGCTGGCGTCATGGGCGAAACGCCCTTCCCCGAGCTGGTCGACGACTACAACCGGTACCGTGCCGGCATTGCCGCCACCAGTTGGATTCCCGCAGAGCGCGAGGTGCATGACATGATCCGAATTGTGGCCTACGACATTGCCGATCCCGGACGGCTGCGCCGGGTTGCCAAGACCTGCCAGGACTTCGGCGCGCGGATCGAGAAGAGCGTCTTCGAGTGCGATCTGGATGAGCCGCACTTCGAGGCGCTCTGGCAGGCGCTCAACGCGCTGATCGATCCCGACGTGGATGCGATCGTCGCCTACCAGGTCTGCCGCAGTTGCGTACGCGAGACGCAGAGCGCCGGGCTGATCGCCCGCCCCGGCCCCGTGCTGGTCTACCTGCCCTAGGCCTTTCGGAGGGAGAAGGAAACCATGAAAAACCGGCCCCTGCCTCCGAAAAGGCACAATCCATTGACAACCAGCGAGTTAGATAGGGATTCACGCTCGCAATCCGGCCAGCGTGGGAGGTCGCCGATGCCCGGAAAAACGCCTCCCTCCGAAACA
>CAYPJN010000476.1:0-2382 GCA_964411055.1 uncultured Lentisphaerales bacterium
ACCAAACGGACACAACGGAGGGGGATGGAAATCCGTTTAGTCCGTTTTGTCCGTTAGTCCTGTCTGCTCTGCTCCTCCCGGATGCGCTTGCTGGTGCGGACGGCGCAGAAGGCCTTGCCGCACATCGAGCAGTGGTCGTCGTCATGCGCGGCGCCGGTCTGGCTGCGGGTCAGCTCCCAGCGCGCGCGGGCGCGCGGGCCGTCGAGCGCCAGCTCGAACTGGCGGTTCCAGTCGAAGGCCACGCGGGCGCGCGACATGGCGTCGTCCCGGTCGCGCGCGCCGGGCAGGCCGCGGGCGACATCGCCCGCATGGGCCGCGATGCGGAAGGCCATCACGCCCTGATGCACCTCGTCGCTGTCGGGCAGCCCGAGGTGTTCGGCCGGGGTGACGTAGCATAGCAGCGAGGCGCCGTGGACGGTCGCGGCGGTCGCGCCGATGGCCGCGACGAGGTGGTCGTAGCCGGCGCCGATGTCCGTGACCACGGGGCCGAGCACGTAGAAGGGAGCTCCGTCGCAGATACGCTGCTGGCGCTTCATGTTCTCTTCGATCTGGTCGAAGGGCACATGCCCTGGTCCCTCGACCATCACCTGCACGCCGCGTGCGCGGGTGCGGCGCACCAGGTCGCCTAGCGTGTCGAGCTCGCCGAACTGCGCGGCATCGCTGGCGTCGGCCAGGCAGCCGGGACGCAGGCCGTCGCCCAGCGAGACGGTGACATCGTGCTCGACCAGGATGTCGAGCACCTCGTCCCAGCGCGTATAGAGGGGATTCTCGCGGCCGTGCTGCTGCATCCACTCGGCCATGATCGCACCGCCGCGGCTGACGATGCCCATGATGCGCTTGAGGGCGTGCGGAATGTGGGCGCGCAGGAGTCCGGCGTGCAGCGTCATGAAGTCGACGCCCTGCTCGGCCTGTTCGCGGATGACCTTGAGCAGGAGGTCGACGTCGAGAACCGGAATCTCGTCCGGGCCCTCGGCGCGCGCGAGCGTCTCGTAGACCGGCACGGTGCCGAGCGGGCGCGGTGAGGCGTCGAGCATGCCGCGGCGGATCGCGGCCAGTTCGGGGCCGACGCTGAGATCCATGACGAAATCGGCCCCCGCCGCGAGCGCGACGCGCAGCTTGTCGAGCTCTCCGCCGCAGGCGGACCGCGTGGGGGAACGGCCGAGGTTGGCGTTGACTTTGGTGCGGAACATCCGTCCCACGCCGACGGGGGTCGCGCCGCGATGGGCGGGGTTGAGGGGGATGACGGCGCGCCCGGAGGCGACAGCCTCGCGGACGGTCTCGGCGGGCAGGTTTTCGTCGCGCGCGACCTGCTCCATGGCCGGAGTGACGCGGCCGGCAAGCGCGGCTTGAAGTTGTGTCATGTGGGAATCCTCAGGCATCGGGCCACAATTGCGCCGCGAGCTCGCGGAGCTTGTACTTCTGGATCTTGCCGCTGGCCGTCTGCGGGTAGCCATCCACGAAGTGTACGTACTTGGGAATCTTGAACCAGGCGATCTTGTTGCGGCAGAAGTCTTCGACATCGGCCGCGATAAGGTCGGCGCCCGGCTTGCGGACGATAAAGGCCGCCGGCTGCTCGCCGTACTTCTTGCTGGGTACGCCGACGAGCTGGATGTCCTGCACGCCCTCCAGATGACCGATGAAGTCCTCGACCTCCTTCGGCGAGATGTTCTCGCCGCCGCGGATGATCAGATCCTTCAGGCGTCCGGTGATGTAGAAGTAGCCGCTGGCGTCCATGTGGCCGATGTCGCCGGAGTGCAGCCAGCCGCGGGCGTCGATGCAGGCGGCGGTCTGCTCGGGCATCTTGTAGTAGCCCTTCATGGTATTGTAGCCGCGGCAGCAGATCTCGCCCGGCTGGCCAATGCCGCAGATCTTGCCGGTCTCGGCGTCGATGATGGCGACTTCGATGCCGGGCAGCGCCTGTCCGATGGTCTTGCACTTGTTGCGCATGTCCTTCTCGAAGTAGCGCGTCTGGGTCATGACCGGGCCGGCCTCGGTGAGGCCGTAGGGGATGGAGACCTCGGTCATGTTCATCAGGTCGAAGACCTGTTTCATGCGCTTCTCCGGGCACGGCGATCCGGACATGAGGCCAGTGCGCAGCGTGGCGTAGCTGAACTTGTTGAAGAGCGGGTGGTCGAGGATGGCGATGTACATCGTCGGCACACCGTAGACGGCCGTGCAACGCTCCTTCTCGACAGACATCATCACGGTAACGGGGTCGTACTTCTCCACCAGCACCATGGTCGCGCCGTGGTTGACGCAGGCCATCACCCCCAGCACGCAGCCGAAGCAGTGAAAAAGCGGCACGGGGATGCAGACGCGGTCGACGGCGGAGAGGTTCTGGCAGGCGCCGATCCAGAAGCCGTCGTTGGCGATGTTCGAGTG
>CAYPJN010000477.1:0-2382 GCA_964411055.1 uncultured Lentisphaerales bacterium
CAGATGCGGCCCGTGAATTCCGGAAAGTTGTTGGTGCTCAGGAGCAGGTCGAGGGCCTCGCGCCAGCGGCCCTCGCGCAGGCAGCGGTTGGTGTCGGGGATCAGGTTGCCGAGCGGGCAGCCGTGGGCATGGCAGAAGGGAAGGCCGCACCCCATGCAGCGCTCCGCCTGCACGCGGGTGTCGGCCTCCGGCACGGGCAATATCACCTCTTTCCAGTCGCCCAGCCTCGCGGGCACGTCACGGTACGTGTCGTGGCGCCGAGGAATGGCCAGGAAGGGGGGCGCGGACACCACGCCGGCGTCCGCCGGCCCCGCGGCGGCGGGGATGCCGGTGGATGAAGGGGCCTTATCCATGGGCAACCTCCTCGCGCGCGGTGGCGGCATCGGCCGGCAGCATCAGGCCGAGGGCGCGCCGGTACTCGATCGGCATGACCTTGAGGAACCGGGGCAGGTGCCGCGGCCACTCGGCCAGCAGGGTGCGCGCCCGCCGGCTGCCGGTCAGGCTGGCATGGCGCGCGACCCGTGCGCGCAGGAACCGCGCGTCCTCCGCGTCCGTGACCGGTTCCAGATCGACCATTTCGAGGTTGCAGCGGGTGTCGAAGAGCCCGTCGTCGTCATAGACATACGCGATGCCGCCGCTCATCCCCGCGGCGAAGTTGACCCCCGTGCGGCCCAGGACGACCACGCAACCGCCGGTCATGTATTCGCAGCCATGGTCGCCGGCGCCCTCGACCACCGCCTGCGCGCCGCTGTTGCGGATGGCAAACCGCTCGCCGACGCTCCCGGCGAAGAATGCCTCCCCGCCGGTGGCGCCGTAGAGCAGGACGTTGCCGGCGATGATCTGCTCGTGCCCTGTCGAGGGGCTGTCGGGGCGGATGACGATCTTGCCCCCGGAGAGCCCCTTGCCGACGGTGTCGTTGGCCGCCCCCGTCAGATCCAGCGTCAGACCGGCCGTCGCCCACGCGCCAAAGCTCTGCCCCGCGGTTCCAAAGAGCCGCAGGGTGATGGTGTCCTCGGGCAGGCCGGCAGGGCCATGACGCCGCGCGATGCAGCCGGCGATCCGCGTGCCGACCGACCGGTGCACATTGCGCACCTCGGCCTCCACGGTCACGTGCCGCCGCGTCTCGATGGCCTCGGTCAGTTGCGGCAGCAGATGCACGTCGAGCGGAATGTCGGTTCCCGCCGGGCCCGCCGTAGGCGCGGCGCTGCCGGCTGGGGCGGCGGCGGCCGGCGCCTCCGGCACGGCCGGACGGTGCAGGATCCGGCTGAAGTCGAGCTCCGCGGCCGGGCTCCCGGGCACGGCCGGGATCTGCTCCAGGCAATCGCACCGCCCGACCGCCTCCGCCAGCGTGCGGAAGCCGAGCGCCGCCAGGTGCCCGCGCACCTCCGCCGCCAGGAAGCGCATGAAGGCGATCACGTGCTCCGGCCGTCCGGCGAAGTTCCGGCGCAGCTCCGGATCCTGCGTTGCCACGCCGACCGGACAGGTGTTGCGGTTGCACTGGCGCATCATGACGCAGCCCAGGCAGACCAGCACAGTGGTGGCGAAGCCGAACTCCTCGGCTCCCAGCAGGGCCGCGATCACGACATCGCGTCCGGTCTTGATCTGGCCGTCGACCTGCAGGCGCACGCGGCCGCGCAGGCCGTTGAGCAGCAGGGTCTGCTGCGTTTCGGCGAGCCCCAGCTCCCAGGGGGCGCCCGCGTGGCGGATGGAGGTCAGCGGCGAGGCGCCGGTGCCACCGTCGTAGCCGCTGATCAGCACGCGGTCGGCTCCGGCCTTGACTACGCCCGCGGCCACCGTGCCCACCCCGGTCTCGGCAACCAGTTTGACCGAGATCTCGGCCTGCGGGTTGAGCTGCCGCAGATCGTAGATCAGTTGTTTGATGTCCTCGATCGAGTAGATGTCGTGGTGCGGCGGCGGCGAGATCAGCGTCACGCCGGGCGTGGCATGGCGCACGCGCGCGATGACCGCGTCGACCTTGTGTCCGGGAAGCTGCCCGCCCTCGCCCGGCTTGGCGCCCTGGGCGATCTTGATCTGGAGCTCGCGGGCGTTGACGCAGTATTCCGCCGTCACGCCGAAGCGGCCGCTGGCCACCTGCTTGGTCGCGCTGCAGCGGCTCTCGCCGCCCGGCAGGGGCGCATAGCGGGCCGGATCCTCGCCGCCCTCGCCGCCGTTGCTGCGGGCGCCGAGGCGGTTCATCGCGCGGGCGATTGTCTCGTGCGCCTCGGGACTGAGCGAGCCGAAGGACATGGCGCCGGAGACAAAGCGGCGCACAATCTGCTCCACCGGTTCGACTTCGTCCAGCGGCACCGGCCGGGCCGGCCTGAAGGCGAGGGCGCCGCGCAGGGTGAAGAGGCCCCGGGAACGGTCGTTGATGCGCGCGGC
>CAYPJN010000478.1:0-2377 GCA_964411055.1 uncultured Lentisphaerales bacterium
CGTGATGGCCATGGGACGTCCCGCGCGGTCGCGGATGAATCCGCGCGCCGCGGGCAGCTTGCGCGTCAACTCGGTGCGGTTGCAGGGCTTCTGGCCGCCCAGGTGCAGGCTGGCGGCACGCAAGGTCAGCAGGAGATACCAGCCGATCAACAGCGCCGGGCCAACCCAGAAGCGGAATCTCTGGCCCTTCACAGGCATCGTGTCCCCTCGCCATTCCGCCGGACGGCCCGTCCGGCTAGCGGTTGGCAAACTGTTCGCGCGGGCGGTAGACGCCGCCGCCCGGCGCGGCATCGAGACGCACGACCTGCTCGCCGCGCGGCAGCATCATGTTCAGGCCGTGGCGGTTGAGCGCAAGATCGATCTGCCCGGAGGTGGTCATCAGGCTCCAGCGGTTCTGCTCGCGGCGCAGCATGAAGGCGATGTCCTCCTGCTCGGCCTCCAGCGCGCGGATGCGCTCGCTGAGGGTGCCGCACATGCTGTCGAGCAGCACGTAGGCGATGGCAAAGCCGGCCATCAGCATGAGCACGCTGACCCAGCGCTTCGGCACCAGGCTGGCGTGCATCCTTTTCTTGCGGTTGCGTTTCATTTCAGCAGTCCCCTTCCGCCGTATATCCTTGCACGGCGTTGCGTCGGGCGCGCCCCTGGCGCCCGTCCTCGAAATCATCCGGCGCGCCGCCGTCCGCCGGACGGACGACGGCGCGCAGCTTCGCGCTGCGCGCGCGGGGATTGCGCACGACCTCGTCGGCGCCGGGCCGTAGCGCCTTGCGCGCCACCCAGGCCATCCGCGGCTGCCGGCCTTCCCAGCGCGAACCGCCCTGCTGCAGCGCGACGTCCCGTCCCACGTGCTCCGCGAAGCAACGCTTGACCATGCGGTCGCTCAGGCTCTCGAAAGTGATGACTGCCAGCCGACCGCCGGGCCGCAGGCGCGCCATCGCCGCCTCCAGCGCCGCCGGCAGCGCTTCAAGTTCGCCGTTGACGGCCATCCGCAACGCCTGGAAGACCCGCGTCGCCGGGTGCCGCCCGCGGCCGCCGCGCCCGCCGAGGGCCCGCCCGACGATCTCCGCCAGGCGCAGGGTGGTGGCGATTGGCGCACGCTCCCGCTCGCGGACGATGGCCTTGGCGGCCCGCAGGGCCTGCGGCTCCCCGCCCAGCGTCCGGAAAAGCTCCGCCAGCTCCACCGCGTCGAGCCGCGCCAGCAGCACGGCGGCCGTCTCGCCGCGCGTGGGATCCATGCGCATGTCGAGCGCGCCGTCGTGCTGGAAGCTGAAGCCGCGCTCCGCCGTGTCGAGCTGGCCGGAGGAGACGCCCGTGTCGATCACCACGCCATCCAGGCTGTCGAAGCCGGCGGCGTCCGCCAGCGTGCCCAGGTCGGCGTGGTTGCCATGCACGCAGACCGCCCGTCCCGGCGCCGCCGCTTGCAGGCGCGCCGCCGCGCATTCCACGGCGGCGGGGTCGCGGTCGATCCCCATCAGGCGTCCCCCGGGCGCGGCGCGTCTCAGGATCTCGGCCGCATGGCCGCCCTCTCCCAACGTGGCGTCCAGATAGGCGCCCCCCGGACGAACCGCCAGGCAGTCGACCGTCTCCTGCAACATGACCGGCACATGCATGTATCTTCCACCATCGTCAGAAACCGAGTTCCCGGGCCGCGTCGGCGAACTTGTCGAAGGCCTCGTGCTCCGCCGGCGCCGCGGTGTCCGACCAGACCTGGATGCGGTTGAAGGCCCCGATCAGCACCAGGTCGCGCTTCACGCCCACGCGGGCGAGCAGGCTGTCGCAGATCCGGATACGTCCCTGCGAATCGATGTCCAGCGTCTCCGAGATCGAGCCCACCCAGGTCACGAATTCCGATGCCCGGCGGTCGGTCAGCGCCGCCGCGCGCAGCTTGTCGAGCCGGCTCTCGATCTCGGCCGGCGGGAAGACGTTCAGGCATTCGAGCCCATTGAGGTCGGGCATGACGTAGACGTAGGTCGGAGTGCCCATGCGGTTGCGCAGGGTGGCCGGCAGCGTGATGCGGCGCTTGGGATCGAGACGGTGCGGGAAACGCCCCAGCAACGAACCGGCGCGTCCCTGCAAAGCCACTTGATTGTCACTGTCTCCCACTTCTTGACCTTTCGCGCCACTATTAAACACTTTTTGACACCATCCGTCAATAGGGAAGGCGGATTTTTTTTGCTGGTTGTTGGTTGCTGGTTGTTGGTTGGTCGGTTGGTTGGTTATTGGTTGGGTGGACTGTCACTTGCGAAGCAGTGTGATGGTGTGCTATGGTTCGGCATCATGAATGCGGTGTGCGTTGCCTTTAGCAGGGGGGTTAACCAGGTGTGCCTTATCATGGCGGATCGTTGTCTGGGGTGCCGCGACGCTTACACTTATAACAATC
>CAYPJN010000479.1:0-2376 GCA_964411055.1 uncultured Lentisphaerales bacterium
CGGCAAGCTCGGCAAGGGCGGCGGCAAGGGCGGCGGCTGGCCCAAGGGCATGGAGGGCGCCAATGTGCGCTTCATCCGCCTGCGCTACGGCGGCGGCGACTGGGACCAGGACATGGGCCGCGGCGCCGACTACAACCTGCTGATCCGCTTCAACCAGTTCACCGGCCTGCCGATCGCCCGCGAGACCGAGTCGCGCGAGATCGACCGCCTGCCGCTCTTCCCGAAGAAGCGCTCGCCGCCCTTCGTGTTCATGACCGGCCGCGGCAACATCAACATCAGCAGCCGCGAGGCCAAGATCCTGCGCGAGTACTGCGAGCGCGAGGGCGGCATGCTGTTCATCGACAACGGCGGCGGCCACTTCGGCTCCAGCGTGCGGCGCATGCTGGCGCGCGTCTTCCCCGGCAAGAACCTGGTGGACATCGCCAACGACGACCCGATCTACCAGGCGCCCTTCGTCTTCCCGGACGGCGCGCCGCCCTTCTGGCACCACGACGGCAACCGCGCGCTGGGAATACGCCACGAGGGGCGCTGGGTCGTCTTCTACCACCCGGGCGACATCAACGACGCCTGGAAGGATGGCCACTCGGGCGCCGCGCCGCAGGTCGCCGACCAGGCCTACAAGCTAGGCGTGAACATCATCTACTACGCCTTCAACCAGTACTACAGGCGCCACTACGAGCAGGATTGAGCCGCGGGCCGTGTTCCGGGGGTCGTGCGGCAATGAAGCCGTGAGATCCAAGCCGATGCCACCGCAACCCCGCTTCACGGCGCGCGCGCCGTGAAGCATGCCTCCGCAATCTTCAATTATCCTGCGACAGCGATCGCGCCCGTCGGGCAATATTCGGCGGCGTCGCGCAGCAGGTCGGCCGGCAGTTCCTCCCAGGCATGCCCGGCCGGGGGGCCGACGCGGACGTCGTAGCCCCTCCCGTGGAAGGCGATGCCGAGCGGCGCCTGCAAAACCTGCGAGCGGCGCACGCAGATGCCGCAGGCGATGCACTTGGCGGTTTCGATGACGACGCCGTGTCCCGCGTGGATGCGTCCGGCCGGGCGTTCGGCATGGCGCCCATGCGTGCTGGGCAGTTCCTCCGCCGCGCAAATCTCGCGCAGCCTGCAGGCGTCGGCCTTGGCGCAGGCGCACTGAAGGCAGCGCGCGGCCTCTTGCACGAGGGCCTCGGGCGGCGAGTCGTCCGTCAGCGTCTGCCGGTTCGCGTCGCGGCAGCGGGGATTGGCCATCGAGGCCAGGGCCTCCGGCGGCAGCGCGCCCGCATGGGAGCGGAAGGCGGTTTCCGGCGGGGTCTCCGCCGCGGCGCCCTCCCGCAGCCAGGCGTCGACCTTCTCCGCCGTCAGGCGTCCCTGCGCGTTGGCGATCACGGCCATGCGCACCGGGTGCGTGGCGGCGCCGGCGGCGAAGACCGGGAAGGGGCGTCCGCTGACCTGGCGCACCATCAGCGGCGCCAGATGGTTGTGCGTCAGCGGCAGGCCGAGGGCGCGGGCGCAGGCCGGAGCCTCCGCTTCGCCGCAACAGATCACGAGTGCGTCGCAGGACCGCGCGAGTGTGGCGAGCGTGTCGTCTCCCTCTGCCAGGCGGGCATTGAAGGCGAAGGTCGCGCCGAGGCGACGCAGGCGGTCGAGGTCGCGTTCCAGTGCGGCCTCGGCAAAGCCGGGGGCGTGCCGCAGCGCGCCGCCGGCCTGAGGTTCCCGCTCGATGAGATGGCAGGCATGGCCGCGCCGCAGCAGGAAGCAGGCGGTGGCGAGTCCGGCGGGGCCGGCGCCGACGAGGGTGACGCGCCGACCGCCGGGCGGGGCGGGCGGCGGGGAAGTGTCTGTCGCGCCGTACGCGGCCGCGAGTCCGGCCGCGGCCTGGATGGCGATGGGCGCGTCGAGGTCGCGCCGGTGGCAGCGTTTCTCGCAGGGGGCGGTACACACGGCCGCGAGCAGGTGCGGCAGGGCGAGCGCCGCGTCGACGATGCCGGCGGCGCGGCGCATTTCGCCGTCGGCCAGGGCGCGCATCAGGCGCGGGATGTCGAGACGGGAAGGGCAGGCGAGCTGGCAGGGCGCCTCGCAGTCGGCCCGGTGGTCGCCCAGCAGCAGGGCGAGCGTCCGGCGGCGCGCCTCATGGACGCGCGGCGAGCCGGTGGCGACGCGCGCGGCTTCGTCGGCGCGGGCGACGCAGGCGGGCAGGAGCCGTCCGGTGTCGAGATCCTCGACCACGCAGACGCCGCAGCCGGCCTGGCGGTTGGGCGCCGCGTCCAGGTGGCAGAGGGTTGGGATGGCGATGCCCGCCCGGCGGGCGGCATCGAGCAGGGTGGTGCCGGGCGGGACGTCGACAGGCTGGTCGTCGATCAGGAGTCGCGGCATCGTGGGCTTCCGCGGCGG
>CAYPJN010000480.1:0-2371 GCA_964411055.1 uncultured Lentisphaerales bacterium
TGGCCTTCTCCTTCAGCATGCTCGAGGTCTCCGACAGCCTGATCCTGGCGCAGAAAATCGAATACTATCCGATCACCAAGACGATCTTCGAGCTCTTCCAGCTCATCGGCGTCGGACGCCACCTGGCCTCGGCGCTGGGGCTCTGGGCCATGGGATTCCTGACGGTGGCGATCGTCGGCAGCAGCCTGCTGCTCGGCAAAAAGCTCGGCGCGCTCTTCCGCGCCTGAACGCCCGCGCGCTACTCGGGCTCGGCGGCGCCTTCCAGCACGTAGGCGCGCGTCTCCGGGAACTTCTGGAACCAGAGCGCCAGCGCGTCGTGCAGGTGCCGGGCGTAGCGGAAATGCGCGCCGGCGCCGGTGCGCAACTCTGCCTCGTATATGAACTTGTCGGCCGTGGTGAGGTGCTCGAAAGGAAACTGCGTGCCAAGCAGCGTCCAGTAGACGTAGGCCGGATCCCCGGCGGCTAGTCGCTCGTGCGCCCGGCGCGCAAGGCCGCGGCCGAAGGCCGCCGCCGTCTCCAGCGCCGCAACTGGCGCGTGCGCCCGGTCGGGTTCGCCCGGACCAGGCAACTGGTCGGTTGCGGCATAGAAGCCCATGGGCACCGGCGGACAGAACTTGCTGCCGGTGCGGTGGCGGTTGAGGTCGCGGATCTCGGCGAAGGCGACGGCCTCCCATCCGAAGCGCACCGCCATGCGGCGCAGGGCGTCGCCGATCCATGCGTAGCGGTTGTCGTGGTGGCGCAGGGCGGCGGTGCAGTCCGCGGGATCCAGCCCCGGCGGCGGCAGCACTTCGAGCGAGGCCGTGGCGGGATGGTCGGACGCGCCCGTATCCCGCGCCAACGGTTCCGGCAGGCCGCGCCGCGCCACGGCCACACAGGCCGCGAAGGTGTCGGCCTGTCCGCGCCGCGCCGCCTCCGTGGCGACGGCATGGCGCAGGAGCCGCGGGGCGCCGAGGGCCAGTTCGCCGCGGATGGCCGCGGCGAGGGTCCGGGCCTCGGACAGCGGGCTGGCGTCGAGCTGCTGGCAGAGCGCGGCCCAGGCGCGGGCCGACATTACGAGCATCAGGTTGGTGAGGGCGGCGGCCGGCAGCAGGTAGCGCGCGCGGTCGAAGGCGTAGTTGCGGCGCATGCGCGCGACCTGGCGCAGCGCCTTGGGATCGGTGTCGCGCAGGAGGCCGGCGGGAATGCGCACGCGCGCGGGCGCGGCCTCGGCAAGCGCCTGCCAGCCGTTCTCCAGCGCCTGGTAGTGCCCGAAGCCCGCCTGCATGGCCGCGCGCCAGGCGGCGTGCCCATCCGGCGCCAGGCCGAGCGTTTCGGGCGCGGGAAGGCCTTCCGGCGCGAGCCGGATATAGCGCGTCGAACTCTCCTGGCCGCCGGCCTGTGGCGATAGGGACCAGACGAGATAGGCGAGCCATGCGGTGACGCCATCGATGAAGATCGCCACGGGCGCCATGTCGGCGATCGACTGGTGGCCGTAGTCTAGCATCCGGAAGATGGAATCGACCGACGCGTCGAGGCGCCGCGGATCGATGCGCGCGAGAATCGCGTCGAGCCCCTCGTTGCTGCGCGAGTAGCGCGCCCCCGTGGCCGCCAGCAGTTCCGGCGTCAGGGCGTCGCGGCCGGCCGCGCGGGCGGCGTCGGTCGGGCAGAGGGAGACAAGCTGAACACGCATGGGGTTGACCTGGGGGGGGCGATGACGGCCAGAATACACCCGGCGCCACGTTGCGGGAAACAAAAAAGCCATGCCGCTCAACGCGGCATGGCTCGGGGAAAAAGTGCTGAACTTACTCGGCCACGGCCTCAGCGGCCTCAGCGGCCTTGGCGGCCTCAGCGGCCTTGGCGGCATCGGCGGCCTTGGCGGCCTTGGCATCGTCCTTGGAGGCTTCCGTGCACTTGACGGCCGCTTCCTTCTTCTCAACCTTGTTCGTGCAGGCTTCTTCCGCCATGAGCGGGAGGACCATCGCTGCGACAACTGCCAGAGTCAACGTGACTTTCTTCATAGTTCCTTCGTATCCTTTCCGGATTTTATGCACACGCCAAAATCCGAAAAACGCATTTATTATAGCAATGCCAGATGAGCTTGGCAATAGCCTACTCCTCCTGGTCGACGGCCTGCCTGGCGGCCTCGGCGGCGATCTTCTGCGTGATCTGGGACGGCACGATGTCGTAGCGCGCCGGCTCCATCTCGAAGCTCCCCTGACCGCCGGTGAGGCTGCGCAACTGCGCGCAGTACTGGAAGAGTTCCGCCATGGGGATTTCGGCAGTGATGACCTGCAGGTTGTCGGCCATGTCCATGCCCAGCATGCGGCCGCGGCGGTGGTTCAGGTCGCCGGTGATCGCGCCCATGAAGGTGTCGGGAATCGTGATCCGCACG
>CAYPJN010000481.1:0-2357 GCA_964411055.1 uncultured Lentisphaerales bacterium
GCGCGGTCACATTGTGCGTTCCGTTCGAAAGGATGATCTCCACGCCGTCCAGCGCTGCATCGACCGCGGTTTTGACACTCGTCGATGCGGTCTCCCAGCCGTCGTACGGAAACGCGGCATCAGCGTTCGCGACATTGACGACGTACATCTTCTTTGCACAGAAATAGAGCATTCCGGGCTTGGAAACCACCGTCTCCTTGGCGGCGGTGATATTCTCGATCTTCAGGTTGACGGTGTAGTTTCCGCCCTTAGTGTAGGAGTGAGAAACCGTGGGCACGTCCGTGGTTTCATCGTAGGCATCGTCGCCGTCGTAGTCCCATATGAAGCGGAGCTGATCCGTGCCATTGGTACCCGAGACGGACGCGGTGAAGTTCACCGTGATCGGCACGATTCCCTGGGTGACGTCCGCGAACATGCCACCGGTGAACGCGGAGGTGTCGAATTCGTAGCAGCCGATGTCAATCTCCTCGCCCATCACGCGTGTGCCGCCAACGAGATCCGTGCCCTCCATCACGATTCCCGCGGAAATTCCATTGTCGATCAGCTTAGACCCGGTGCCCACCGTATAGTCGGCGCTGGCGTAGTTGCTGAAGAACGACGCCGCGGTTCCCTGCTGGCAGGTCTCGTTTAGCGCTTCCGCGTCGTTGCAGGCGCAGTAGTGGAAGTAGGATTCCTGGGTGGCGGAGTAGAGGTTGTTGTATTCGCTTCCCGAGTAGGTCGCGGTGTTGCCGGCGATGACGCAATTGTACGCGCCGCCCGCGGCGATTCTGATGCCGCCGCATTGCCGTGCGGTGTTGTCGACAATAGTGCAGTTGTAGATGTAGCCGTCTTGAACGTAGGCTCCGCCGGTGCAGCAGGTGCCACTCGTCGCCCGTTCGCGGTTGTTGGCAACGAGGCAGTTCGCGGCGACCGCGCCGCCAGCAAGATGGAGTCCGGCCGTCTTCTGGTCGCCGTTGGAGTTGGTTTCGGTGGTGTTGTTGGTGATGACGCAGTGCGTGACGCGCGCATCCGCGCCGGCCGCGTAGACCGCGGCGCTGGACCAGTAGCCGTTCACAACGCAACTGCGGATCACGCAGTTCGAGACCGTGCCGCCGGCGGATTCGATCCGTATGCCTATGCCGTAGGCGGTATCATAGCCCCCATGGAACACCATTGAATGGACGAAAGCGCCGGCGTTGGCGATTCGTGTGAGTTTGGTCGAGCCGGAAGTCCGCTTGACGACGACGTCCTCGGGACTTCCGGTTTCACCACGGAGCGTTACGGCCTTCGTGATCTCAAGCGGGGCAGTAATGACGTACGGCGAGCCGTTCGTCATGACCACGATCTCCTGTCCGTCCATCACGGCGGAAAGCGCCGCCCCGATGGTATTCGCCGCGGTCGCCTTGGTCCCGTATGGCGCCACCGGATTGTCGTTGCTGCCGTCGACGTACATCGTCTGCGGGTACGACTTGATGGCGTTGGCCGGGGCGGAATAAGTGTAGTCCTGCCCGGAATAGGTGACGGTCAGCTTCGGCGTCGCATAGCCGACCGCGTAGCTATGCGTGACGCCCGGTTCCGTCGTCGTTTCGTCGACGGAACCGTCGCCGTCAAAGTCCCAATTGTAGGACGCGATGCCCGACATTCCCGAGGTGTGGGCTGTGAACGTCACGCTTAATGGCGCGAAGCCCGACGATTCCGATACCGAGAACGCGACATCCGGTGCGGTCGCCTGGTACTCGACACAGCCGACGTCCGCTGCGGCGCCGACGACACGGGGGTTCCCGAGGATGTCCGTCGCCGGCAGCGTCACGCCCGCCACCGTCTTGGAGTTGTCGATCCCCGCGAATGCCGGGGTCGGAGTGTAAAATGGACCGGTCGTCGCCGAAGTCCCCGGGCCGAAGCAGCTTGCATTGATCGGATAGCGCGCCACGCAGTTGTCAAAGCACTCTGTGTGACCGAGGCAGACGTCCGTCGCTCCGTCACCGGAATTGCCCCAGATCAGGCAGTTCACGATCGCGACGTCCGCGCCGTACGCGTCCACGCCGCCGCAGTACGTGCCCATGTTATCCACCACCGAGCAGTTGACGAGCTTTGCCGTGCCGTTCATGAAAACGCCGCCGCCGTAGGACGAACTGTTCGAGACGAGCAGGGCCTTGTTTTTTGCGATGAAGCAGTTCACCGCCTTGCCGGCCGTCAGGTAGAGTCCGCCGCCCTGCTGGATGCCGCTGTTGCCCAGCAACGCGTTGTTGGTTACGACGCAGCTTACGATGAGTCCGTTTGCGCTCGCGCAGGATATGCCCGCGCCGCCGCCGCTCCCACGAACCGCATAGGTGGAGAAGATGCCGCCGCGGACGACGCAGTTGGAGACCGTGCCGCCG
>CAYPJN010000482.1:0-2351 GCA_964411055.1 uncultured Lentisphaerales bacterium
CCTCCGGCACGCCGATCCGCGACGTGGCCACGCTGCTCATCGACCGCCAGGGGCGGCGCATCCCCGTCAGCCTCAACGCCGCGCCCCTGCGCGACGAGTCGGGACGCCTGGCCGGCCTGGTCGCCTCCTTCCGCGACAACCGTCCGATCGAGACCCTGCGCAAGGAGCTGCGCCAGCGGTTCACAACGGCGGATATCGTCAGCAGGCATCCTCGCATGCAGCGGATCTTCGACATCCTCCCCGCCGTCGCCGAGAGCGGCAGCCCGGTGCTGATCCTCGGCCCCAGCGGCACGGGCAAGGAACTGCTTGCGCAGGCGGTCCACCGGGCGAGTCCGCGCCGCGACAAGCCCTTTGTCGCCGTCAACTGCGGCGCCCTGCCCGACAACCTGCTCGAGTCGGAACTCTTCGGCTACCGCAAGGGCGCCTTCACCGACGCCCGCGTCGACAAGCCCGGGCGCTTCGCGCTGGCGGAGGGCGGCACGCTCTTCCTCGACGAGATCGGCGACACCTCCCCCGCCATGCAGGTCAAGCTCCTGCGCGTCCTGCAGGAGCGCGTCTACGAGCCGCTCGGCGCCACGCAATCAATCGCCTGCGACGTGCGCATCATCACGGCCACCAACCGCGACCTGGCGGCACGCCTGGCCGATGGGCGCTTCCGCAGCGACCTCTACTACCGGATCAATGTCATCGCGTTCGATCTGCCCCCGCTCACCGAACGCCGCGAGGACATCCCGCTGCTCGCCGCGCACTTCATCGACCAGTTCAACGCCGAGCAGGGACGCACGGTGCGCGGGGTCTCGCACGCCGCCATGGCGCGGCTCATGACCTACGATTACCCGGGCAACATCCGCGAACTGCGCAACATCATCGAGCATGCCTACGTGCTCTGCCGCTGCGACGAGATCCAGGAACAGTGCCTGCCGACCCCGGTGCTCGCCTCCAACCGGCTTCCCGATCCCCGGGGATCCACCCCCACCCCGCCCGGCACGAAGCACGCCCCCCGCCCCGGCCTCCCCCTGCGCCGCCTCCCGCCCGACCAGGAGCGCGTGATGATCAGCGAAACTCTGGCCGCCTGCAACGGCCACCGGCGCGAAACGGCCGCTCGGCTCGGCATCGACCCGGCCACGCTCTGGCGCAAGATGAAACGGCACGGCTTGACATGAGTCACGGCACACCGCACATTGCATTGCAACGATTGCAGGCCATTGCGTTGCAAGAACCGCGACTGGCCGAGTATCCCTCGTAGTTGATTGATCTCCAGTGTTCTATACTGTTACGCTCTTGGTTGGCACGGAATCTGTTTGTAGGAAGCGGTTCACGAACACCATCACACGAAAGGACAACGAACATGAGCGACCAGAAGTACAGCATTCCGTTGATCGGCGATCAGGCCCCCTCCTTCACGGCGGAGACCACGCAGGGGAAGATCAACTTCCCTGCGGACTACAAGGGCAAATGGGTGATCTTCTTCTCGCATCCGGCCGACTTCACGCCGGTCTGCACGACGGAGTTCATGACTTTTGCCAAAATGGAGCCCGAGTTCGAGAAGCTCAACTGCAAGCTGCTCGGACTCTCGATCGACAGCACCTACAGCCACATCGCCTGGCTGCGGACGATCAAGGAGAAGATCGAGTACAAGGGCATGAAGGGCATCGAGGTCAACTTCCCGGTCATCAGCGACCTGACGATGGAAGTGTCGAAGGCCTTCGGCATGCTGCAGCCGAATGTCAGCACCACGCAGGCCGTGCGCGCGGTCTTCATCATCGACCCGAAGGGCATCGTGCGCGCTGTGCTCTACTACCCGTCCTCCAACGGGCGCAACATGGAGGAGGTCAAGCGACTCGTGGTCGCCATGCAGATGTCGGACGCCAACAAGGTGGCGACTCCGGCCAACTGGGTGCCGGGAGAAGATGTCATCGTCCCGCCTCCCGGCTCCTGCGGCGTGGCCAAGGAGCGCATGCAATCGACCGAAGCGGGTCTGACGAAGCTCGATTGGTTCCTTGTTCTCAAGAAGTGCCCGAAGGCCTAGCCGATGTCATCACCTGTGCCGGCGGCCGCCAGGCCGCCGGCACCTAAGATCGAAGGAGAAGCAACATGAGCGAAAACATTAAGGAAATCACCGATGCACAGTTCGCCGACGCCACCCGCGCCGGCGTGGTCCTGGTCGACTTCTGGGCCCCCTGGTGCGGTCCGTGCCGCATGCAGGGGCCGATCCTCGAGGAGGTCGCCTCGGCCGTCGGCGCCAAGGCCTCCGTGGCCAAGGTCAACATCGACGAGAACACCGCGACGGCCGCCAAGTACGGCATCCGCAGCATCCCCACGCTGCTGCTCTTCAAGGATGGCCAGGTCGC
>CAYPJN010000483.1:0-2351 GCA_964411055.1 uncultured Lentisphaerales bacterium
GTTGCGCGCGCCCCGGCGCGCCAGCTCCTCGCGGGGACGCATCTCGGTGGGCAGTTCGCGGATGACGGTCGCCGAATAGGGCGTCGGCGCTTCAGGCGAGCGGCAGGATGGGCGCGGATCCATGTTGCCTCCAGACTTCCAGTACCCGGCCGGCGACCTGCGCGACGGGCATGTCGCCGGTAATCTCGATCCAATGTACGGCAAGCTGGTGGCGGAACCAAGTCATTTGGCGCTTGGCGAGCTGGCGTGTGCGGGTGGTGATGCGCGCCAAAACCTCGGCGGCGGTCATATGGCCGTCGGCCAGCGCCAGCGCCTCGGCGTAGCCGATCGCCAGCATGGCCGTCGCCGAGAGCGCGCCGCGGGCGCGCAGGGCGACGGCCTCGTCCACGAGGCCATCGGCGAGCATCCGCCGCGCGCGCCGTTCGATCCGGGCGTTCAGTTCGTCGCGCGGCAGGCACAAGGCCGGTACGACCGGCGTATCGCCCGCGCGCCAGGTGCTGGCGTCCTGCCGCCCCGCCGCGCCGCCCTCAGCGCCCCGGCCTTCCGCCCGTTCGAGGGCGCGGATGCAGCGGCGGGGGTTGTGGCGGTCGCCGGGCGCCAGTCGCGCGGCGTCGCCGAGGGACTCGAGCGCCCGCCAGAGTCCCCCGAGTCCCTCGCGCTCGTGGACGGACTGCCAGTGGCGCCGGCGCGCCGGATCGGCCGCCTGGCTGTCGAGTCCCGAGAGCAGCGCGCGAAAGTAGAGGCCGGTGCCGCCGACGACGATGACCGGCCGGGAGGGATCGAGCGCCGCGAGGCCGCGCCGCGCGTGCGCCAGCCAGTCGCCTACGCTGAACGGCTCGCCGGGTGAAACGCAGTCGAGGCCAAGGTAGGGCACCGCGCCCCGTGCCGCGGGCGGGGGTTTGGCCGTGCCGATGTCCATGCCGCGGTAGACGAGCATGGCGTCGGCCGACAGGATGGCGGCGCCGTGGCGCTCGGCGATCCACTGGGCGACGGCGCTCTTGCCGGCCGCCGTGGGACCGGCCAGCAGCCAGGCGCTTGCCGGCGGGGCGGCCAGGGTGAACGCGCCGCCATCCATCTCACGGTCGCGCTTCATGGCTGGCCGTTCCGGCCTCCGGCTTGCGTCCCGCCAGGTACTGCCCAGCCAGGTAGAGACCGATGCCGATGCAGATGGCGCTGTCTGCGACGTTGAAGGCCGGAAAATGCCAGCCGCCGTGGTAGAAGTCAAGGAAGTCGACCACGAAGCCGAGGCGCAGACGGTCGATCAGGTTGCCGACGATGCCGCCGGCCAGCAGTCCGGCCGCCAGCCGTCCGCCGCGGAAGCGGTAGAAGAGCTCGTGGCGCCGGCGGATCAGCAGCAGGAGCATGGCGATGGAGAAGGCGATCAGCAGCACGCGCCATCCGGACAGCATGCCCCAGGCCGCGCCGGTGTTGCGGATGTGGTGCAGGTTGAAGAACCCGGGGATCACGACACGCTTCTCGCCGTGGACGAACACAGCCTGGATCCAGGCTTTGGTGGCCTGGTCCAGGAGCGCGACGCCGCAGATCAGGAATGGCAGGCGCATGCTCCCCGCCGCTCAGGGCACGAAGCGGCGCGGGGCGGCGGCCGGCGCCTGCCCGTTGCGCTTGCGCTCCTGCGCCGACTGGCACTCGATGCAGTTGCGGGCGAAGGGCAGGGCCAGCAGGCGCTGCTTGCGGATCAGCGCGTCGCAGCTCTGGCAGATGCCGTAGGTGCCCTCGTCGATCTCGCGCAGCGCCTCGTCTATGGCGTAGATGCGCTGCTGCACGCCGCCGGCGCGCTCGAGCGAGAAGAGCCGGTCGAAGGCGTCCGTGCCGTCCTCGGCATGGTTGACCTCGTCCTCGCGGCGCAGCGAGGAGTCGCGCAGATAGGTGACCTTCCCGACGAGGTCGTTGCGCAGTTTCGTGAGCAGGTTACGGAACTCCTGCAGGTCGGCATCGCTGAAACGCACGGACGGAACGTGCTTGGCGACGGCGGACGCCTTGGCCTTGACGGCCCGCGGCGGCGTCTTCGGGCGCCCGGCCCGCTTCTTGGCCGCCGCCGGCCTGGCGGCAGACTTGGGGCGCGTACGCCCGGGAGCGGACTTGGATGTCGCGGCTGCCTTGGCCGTCTTCCTGCCCGCCGCCGCACCGGCCGTCGTGGCCGCGCGCGAGGCCTTGGAGGCCGTCGTGGAGCTCGCCTTCGCAGCCCGTCCGCGCGCGGGCGCTACCCGCTTGCTGGCGACCGGTCTGGCCGACACTTTGCTCTTCTTGAGTGACATCCCGTCTCCTTGCACTGAATCACGGTCTTGCCGTTGCCCCAAGCACAACAGGCCAAAGCCGAATCATGAGGGCCG